>JACAUC010000492.1 GCA_013390945.1 Candidatus Chloroheliaceae bacterium | reverse complement strand
AAAGAACTAATAAACTGTAGGAGGGATTTCTAATCCCGATTTCTAATCCCGATCTCTAATCCCGATCTTTATCGTGATCTCAAAGAACTAATAAACTGTAGGAGGGATTTCTAATCCCGATTTCTAATCCCGATTTCTAATCCCGATTTCTAATCCCGATTTCTATACCGATCTTTAAAAGGTGAAATTTGAAACAAGAGGTAAATTTTCAGGTAGTGCGTCTTACTGACCACCACCAACCAGCCCAAATTGAGCAATTTATCGCCATGATGGGCCGCATGTACGATTATCACGCCAATCTACATCCCGACTGGCAACCAAAAACGGATTGGCAAAAAGGCACTACGAACTGGATTCAAAACGCCGCAGGTGGCAACGAATGGTTTTTCGCGCTACTCTACCCTAGCCTAGACGAGGCTCTCCAGAAGGCGGCGGGTTATATCTTGGCTGGATTCCATTACGAAGCCCCTCTTTTTATCCAGAATCGCTACGGCTACATTGTAGATCTGTGGATAGAGCCAGAACAGCGGGGTAACGGAGCCGCTCAGCTTTTGCTGGAAGCGGCCTTCGTCTTTTTTCGTGAGCAAGGGACACCGCGCGTCCAACTTGAGGTAATGGTCAACAATGAGCGGGGTAAAGAGTTCTGGCAAAAAGCGGGCTTTGAACCTTTTGAAATTGTACTGCGAAAGGATATTTAGTTAGACGAAGCGTAGATCTATTTTTAGAATGGTCTAGGATTTTGGGTTAGCTACTTCCTCGCCAGATAAGATTGCGGCTAGGGAGCGACGGAAATCGGCACCACTGAGCGCGAGCCAAAGTGTTTCAAATTGGCTATACAACTGGTCGCGTTCTTTGGCGCGTAAAGTAGCATAATCCACCAAAGCCAAGTCATCAGGATGTTGCTTTTCCAAACGCTCCACCCGCTCGATAGCCACTTGATGATCGTGGAGTGTCCCTAAGTGATCCTGTGCCTTCACCAACTGTTGGATAAGTGGCTTAGCCTGACCGGGTAGAGCCTCCTCAAAAAACTCCAGCGTATAACGGAACCGCTTGCAAGCCACCCGCAGCCTATGTAAAACCTCAATATTGGCGGGTAGTTTAGTTTCGTAAGCTAGTACCTCCTCATAGCACCGCCAGATAACACTGCCACTGAAATGGCGTACCAAGAGCGGGGCGGCCTCGTTTTTATCACTCGGTGATTTGCGTAACCCTTCGCTCGGTGTAGTTAAAAAGGCCTCCAGCTTATTAAAGAGCTTAGCGGTCGCCTTATTGTCGAGTGTCCTAAGTATATGGCGCTGACCAGCTTCGCGCCGGTCGGTAATAGATTGGCGCAACGGTTCGATCTCCACCAGTTTTTCACTTGGCAAAGTAGCCGCATAACGTTCAAGATGTTCCAATAAGACATCACTATCGCGGGTATCGCCTAGGGCATTTGCGAGAGTACGCAAACTGCGCCGAAATTTTCCAACCTGCTCGGCCTTATAGACCGTCTTTTCCAGCACCTTTAGGCCAGCCCGTAACCGCCGGGTAGCTACACGCATATCGTGAACTCCTTCGACATTGCCCTCACGTGCCAATTGCTCGTTTTTGCGTAATTTCTCCAGATGCTTCAAAAGTACTGCCCGGCCAGCTTCAGACAACGGTTCACCCGGTCGCATTGGTACAATTAAAACTTTTGGTGTCTCAATTTCTGACACTATTTCATCCAATTGATTGTTCTCCATACTCTTTACTCCCAACCATAATTTTTAAGTATCATCTCAAGCAGGGGTTTTAAGGCTGTTGCAAAGTCCCGATCTGACAAGTTGGGTGGTAGGTCAAGATCAAGCGACGGCAACCAGTTGGCGCGCCATCCCACAGATTTGGGCCTTCCGACTAGAATGTGGTTATGG
>JACAUC010000491.1 GCA_013390945.1 Candidatus Chloroheliaceae bacterium | reverse complement strand
ATAGCCACATTTGAAAAAGGTGTCTCAAATTAAATTGATTTGTAGGATGCTGCTCAGTTAAGAATAAGCGAAAAAAAATCTTTCGCTGAGTGGAGTAGATTTGGGTGAAGCCAATTTAGTAGGAGCAATTTTGGTTAGGGCAACTTTGTTTTAAGCAGCACCCCTCTGTGGGATGCCGCTCTGTGGGATGCCGCTCCGTCGCTTGATTTCTATATCATCCCCCGAAATCTATCGTCCAGTAATATTTGGAATCGGAGTTAGCGTTATAGGCTCGCCCGACGCCAATGGAATTAAAGCCACTGCCTAGTAGGGTATCATTGTCCGGCACCGAATTTTTCCAAGCGGATACGACCTCGGCGGCAGTAGCATAGCCGTGTGCCGTACTCTCGCCCAACGGAACGGTGGTAAATCCAAACTCGACTAGACGTTGGCTGAAATTACGAAGGAGTGAATCGGAATGGCTATTGGTATAATAATTTTTAGTTGCCATATCGTTACTATACCATCTGGCCGCGCTGATTAAGCGGTCATCTAGCCTCAGAGCGGATTTCCCATTCTGGAGACGATATTGGTTGATTTGTTGGAAAACTAGGTCTTCTTCGAGGTCAAGCTTGAGGGTTGCCAAAACGGTAGGGGTTGGGGTAGTGCCTGTTTGTGGGACAATCGTGGTGGTGGGAGCCGCAGTAGTTGAACTTGGGTTAGTGGTGGTGGGAGCCGCAGTAGTTGAACTTGGGTTAGTGGTGGTGGGAGCAGCAGTAGTCGAACTAGGGTTAGTGGTGGTGGGAGCAGCAGTAGTTGAACTTGGGTTAGTGGTGGTTGGAGGAGCAGCAGTAGTCGAACTTGGGATAGCAGTGGTAGAACTTGGGGCAGTGGTAGGTGTAGTGCTGCCATAGCGCCAACGATAGTAGTGTTGACCGATGTTGCCCATCTCTACCAGATAACTAGGTGGGTTGCTTGGCGTAAAGGTTAGGGCGCGTCGCTCATAAATTTGAACCAATATCTCCTTCTCCACCCCCCCTATCTTAAAGGTGGCCCAATAAGGCTCAGTAATTGGCAAGCCTAGAGCATAGACCCAATCTAAGCCCAGCGAAACTTTCCACTGCAGAAAAGTACCATAGAAAACATCTGGAATATTATGACCTAGCTCAGGACTATAATGGGCATAAGTAGACAAATTGGCCGAAGTAGTGGTAGTGCCAATTTTCCCCGCCCGGTCTATACTTTCGGTGATAAAACCGTTGCGTTGTTCGACTCGTCGGTCATTGTTGAGCGAAGCGACGTTGATAAAACTAGCATAAGCCGGGCCGGAATTACCCGGATCTCCGCCTACCGCTTCTTGCGACGGATTCCGCATCTCTGCGCGGGCATCGCCGCTTTGCATCCAACCACTCACCAATTCTCGCGCCAATAGACCATTGGTGACATAATAGGCCGAATTTTGGTCAGCCGAAGGTTTGGTAATCTCCATGCGGGATTTGTCAAAATATTGCACCAAGCGTAGCCCACCCGGTGACTCGGCGTAAGCTTCCTGAAGCGCGACTCCCGGTTCTGGACCCCACATCCAAGTCCGACTAGCCTGTCCCTGTTTAATGGCCTGATCGGTTTGGCTCCAAACTTTTGAGAAAGCCGGATTTGCAAAATTTTCGGCTTGGGTCAAACTATTTATTCCGACCGGTAATAATATTACCCCAACCAGCACTACCGACATTACTACTAGGCTAAATTTTTTTGAGTATCTTGAGAATGAGAATCTCACCGAAAAATCCTTTCTTCCCAAAGCCCTTTGAACAAGCGTTGACCTTGGGGGTTATGTTACTGTCAGCCAGTTTTTTGAACTTAGCAAGCGGGTATAGGCTCTTAGGCAAGGTTCAAAATCGGGGCTTTTGGCTTTACAATGTAGACTGGTCTCG
>JACAUC010000490.1 GCA_013390945.1 Candidatus Chloroheliaceae bacterium | reverse complement strand
CGCCTACGGTTGGGCGTATGCCATACGCCCCTACACCAATTTTTTTTTTAGGCTATCGGTCGGTAGGGGTTTATTGCATAAACCCGCCTACGGTTGGGCGTATGCCATACGCCCCTACACCAATTTTTTTTTTAGGCTAAGCTTAGCCAGCCTTTTTGCTTCATCACTTGGTTGCCCAATAAGCCCAATAGCACCTCGTATTTGTTTCCAGCGTTTTCGGGATGGTACTCAAAACGATTGCGCTCAAAATATTGTACCGTATAGACCTTGCCATCGGAAGGGTTTTTTTCGGCAAATTCTTCGCTAATCGGGAAACCATAGATCGGTAGCCCACCGTTGCTATCCCAATACTTTTTGAAGGATCCGCCTAGAGTATGACCGGTCTCTTGGAAGTAATCCCGCTCTTTTGTGCCGGGGATAGGAGCAAGACGCTTGAAGGGGGTCTCACTCAGGCGGTGGCTGGTTAATTGGTTGCCTAACAAACCTAACAAGATCTCATTGAATGTCCCGGCATATTCGGGGTGATATTCAAAACGGGCTCGCTCGAAATATTGGACGATGTAGCTCTTGCCATCGGCGGGATTTTTTTCCTCAAATTCTTCCGTCCAAGGATAGCCGAACTGTGCCAAACCGCCGTATTTTTGCCAATACTTCATAAAGATACTGCCTAGCGTGTGTCCAGTATCTTTGAAATAGATTCTAGCCGGGGAGTTAGCAATAATTGGTACTGGTCGAGTCGGGTTGACCACCGAGCCAATCACCGACCAGAAATCGCCTCCTTCGTGTCCTAGTCGCCAAGCGGCCCAACCTCCCAAGTTATTCTTACGCATTACCTCCATTTTGGCAGCCATCGAACGGGCATTCTCAAACCAGATCCGGTGATGGTCTCCATTTACGGTATAGTCGGCAAAAGGTGATTGGAACGTTTCATCAAAACCAAACGTGCCGCTATTCTGTTGCACCGCATCCAAGGTACTCTGGTAACTTCGGGAGATGGCTTTGCCACCTTTGGTCAAATTCCAGTCGTAGCCGTAGAAGGGGATGCCCATCAATACTTTGCCCGCCCCAAATTGGGAGGCACTGTAAGCTGAGACCGAATTGACCCAATTAACCGGGGCCACCGGTCCATCTCTACCCCCGGAATAGCTATAGTCGTAGGCCATCAACGATACTAGGTCTAGGCTAGGGGCGAGGGCCGCGTAATCGTAGGAGCCTGCCCAACCTGTCGTTACATCCCGATATTTGGCCGCAACTGCCATTGTCACCAGTTTGCCTTTTGGATTGAGACGAGCGTAGAGCGCGGCCATAAATTGAGTCAAGTAGGGACGATCATCGGCGTTGAGATTTTCAAAATCAATGTGAAAACCATCGTAACCATTAGACCAGATCAGATAGTCAATTTGGTCAATAATAGCTTTGACCTTATCAGGATTGGAGAGCAGGGCGTGAAAATCATCCAATACCACGCTATTTTGAACCATCGGGATAACCCTCACGCCCTTGCTCTTGGCAAACCCGGTGACTTCAGCCTGATCGCTTCCGGTAATCTGGCCGCTCTTGTTTAGGGTAAAATAGTAGGGTGAAATCGCATCTAGGTTTTGGATATTCTGTTTGACCGAATCTAGGGAAGATTGGATTTTTACATAATATCCCCACCGCAAGGGAGAGGGTAGGCCAGTGGCTTTGCCCTGCACCACTTCTGGTCGCTCTGCCGAATATAAGAAGAGGCCACTTAATACTAAAACTGCAAATAAAACACTCAGGTAGCGAGTGGTACGAACTGGATAGCGTAACATTAAACCTTCCTTACTTAAACGTTAATTCTCAAATTTAAACTCAAACCGGAAATAAACTTCCGGTCTACCTATATAAAACGGATGGTATAACCTCCGGTTGTAAATGTAATGTAAGGTCGGGATTGGAAATCCCTCCTACAAGGTTGCAAGGTCGGGATTGGAAATCCCTCCTACA
>JACAUC010000489.1 GCA_013390945.1 Candidatus Chloroheliaceae bacterium | reverse complement strand
TCTACGACCAGTCTACGACCAGTCTACGACCAGTCTACGACCAGTCTACGACCAGCCTACCTAAATAATACGTCTGTAATAGATTCTTAATATCTTTTCAATGGGTAGGGGCGTATTCAATACAACCGTCAATTTGTAGGGGTGTATGGCATACACCCGCCGTAGACCCGCGTCACATTGGGCGCGGCCAGCCAATATGCAAGACACCCCTACCCCGATTTATGGAGATGATACATAGATTCTTAGCGCGATTGGAGCAATCATGGTACACCAAAATAATTATAAAGTTAATTTGATATTAATAATAGTAGCGTTATGCCTGCTACTGACAGCTTGCACAAATAGTTCTACTCCCGGAGTAACTACCCCAACCCCCCTAGCAGCACTGGCCCCAACCACGCTACCCCTAGCGGCTACCGCCCTGCCCAAATATTCCCCTAATTTATTTGGAACGACAGAATTGACGGCCTCTTTAACGGGCGGCGGCTCTACTAGGATCGCGGCCACATTTGAACAGTGGTTGGCCCAATACAAAAAGCAAGCACCCAATATCAAAATTAACTTTGAATCTACCAATAGTGGAAACGGTTTAACTGCCTTCCAAGGTACACCCCTACCTCTTACTACCGCCGGAATCAAACCGACCGCTCCACTCGATTTTGCTGGTTCAGATGTACCTTTTAATGGAACACAACTAGTCGGTCTTAAAGGTAAGGGAGAATTGATACATCTACCGGTGCTAGTTGGGGCGGTAGTAGTAATCTATCACCTCGATAATTTTCAGGGTGAACTAAAGCTAAGCGGATCTAACCTTGCCAAAATCTTTTTAGGCCAAATCAAAGACTGGAGCGACCCGGCTATCACGTCGGATAATGGCGGAATAGCCCTACCAGCGAAGCCTATTACAGTAGCTATTCGCAACCGCACCAGCACCGGTAGCGGTACTTCTGAAATTTTCTCGCGCTACCTAGCCCTAATCAGCCCGGAAGTACGTGATAAAGTTGGGGCAGGAAGCCAACTAAACTGGCCTCAATTCGGTCAGCTAGAGGGGGCCGATGGCACCGCCGTAGCTAATTTGGTGAGTAATAAGGATGGCGCGATTGGTTATGTGGATCAAGAGGTAGCCGATGCCAAAAACCTATCCTATGCCAGTTTACGTAACTATAACGGCAACTACACCCGACCAATCCCCCGCACCTTAACCTCTGCCGCACAGGGAATTTCGGTTCCAGATGATTTTCGCACCTTCATTATTGACCCCCATGGATCAGAAGCCTACCCCCTCGTAGGGTTTAGCTGGCTGATTGTCTGGAAGGATTTTGCTAATATGCCAGGAGCCACCTTGGAGAAAGCTCAGGGTTTAGCTTATTTCCTCTGGTGGGGTTTGCACAGTGGGCAACAGCGCGAAAATCTACCCAAGTCGTTCGGGGCTTTGCCCTCTGGCTTGGTGGAACGCTTGGAAAGCCGCTTTATTAACAGCGACCCAAGCAAAGTTTTCCAGTTTAACGGTCAACCTTTACTTACTGAGATTAAATAAACTTGCCCAATCAGCGGGCGGAGCCGCTTCCCACAAGAAAGAAAGTGGAAAAAGGCTCTGTCCTTGGTCTAATCCATTATTGCAAATAACCCCCGAATGTTTTACAATTACACCTATCAACTTTGATTCACTTTACAATTACACTTAATCTTGGTGGGCTTGTTTTAGACAGGCCAAATTAGAGATAATTTTTTAGGTAGCAAGACCAGAAGGAAAAGGCGCAAATGAAGCAAAGTCAAGCAGTCGTGATTCATCAGGTTGAGGAGATAGAAGAAGCAAACATAGCCCAGACGGACATTCGCTATCGGGTTCCAGAAATAGAAGAAGCAAACATAGCCCAGACGGACATTCGTTATCGGGTTCCAGAAATAGAAGAAGCAAGCATAGCCCAGACGGATATTCGTTATCGGGTTCCAGAAATAGAAGAAGCAAACATAGCCCAGACGGACATTCGTTATC
>JACAUC010000488.1 GCA_013390945.1 Candidatus Chloroheliaceae bacterium | reverse complement strand
CCGTAAGATCAAGATTTGGTCAAGATTTTAGATACGGCTACGATTGAAGACCTAGAAAGGGCCAGCACTAATCTGGACACCGGATATTTTCCAAAATACTTCTCAGCAATCTCTCAGTTACTTCTAAGTATGCTTTAAGCTAAGGGTGCTATTTTTTATTTAATAGATTATAACATACATCTATACGTTATATAGTAAATAGTACTAAATAGATATAGGAGTTTTAGGTATATCAAAATAGTACCAATAGTACCAAGACCAGTCTACGTATTGAGGAGATACCGTTGTAGACTGGTCTACACAAGCTCAATTTAGTGTCTAACCAGCCTGATGTAGACTGGTCTCGGTTGACCGTCGGCTGACCGGTCGGCTGGCCGTTGGTTGTAAAGCAGGTTAATGTCACTCTTAGGTTGCTATCGCAATAGAGTAAAAGGAGCGTAAAATGTCAAAGAAATATCGAACCATCACTGTGATTGCTGTTATTGAATTTTTTGCACTTGGGATTTTTGGCAATTATTTCTCTTATCAGGAGGCTCCGCTGCTTGCAGCAGGGTACTCCGCCTCACAATCGCCCCCCTCGGCGGGCTCTACCGCAACTTCACAGCCATCCACCACCCAAGGTACTGTGGCAAATAGTACTTCATATACCTTGGAACAGGCGATGAGTGACAACGCTCAGCTTTCTACCATTGCCTTTAGCGGACTGGCCTTTATTACGGGTAGTAGTGGCGCAGATACCTTTATGCCACCCGGAAAAGTGGCTGATTTCTTCGGCTTCCAGTATATGCGAGATGTGGACACGGCAGGATATGGACACAACACCACCTTTCTGAGCAGAGTTGCCAACAACGTCCTTTATATCTTGAATGACGAGCAAAAGGCCAAATTGGTAGCACTGGCAAAAGAGCAGGCTCCCTTGTATGTGAACTTTGCCTATAACCGTTTTCCGCTAATGAACGTTTTCCGTCGTAGCCTGAGCGGAGATATTCCTACCGGATCTACTGGCCTTAACATTCAGGCTGTTTCAACCTATACGGCTGGCCTCTATAAGACCGATGCAGATTTGAGCTATAACCGTGCTGTAGTAGTTGGGCAGATCATAACCTCCTTTACTGATGAACAAAAGGCATACTTGGCGAAGATGCAGTTCAATAACTATTTATCTTGGCCGGATGTAGCAGAGAATGACACGCTTAAGAGAGGTTTGACTAACGATGAGTATGTAGCGGTGATGACTTATGCCAGTGAACTCTTTTCTTGGTACAAGGGTGGTCTTGACGCAGATGTCTACTTCTGCCCCGAACGGCACGGTACTTACTTTGGTGGCTTCTATATGAAGGATTATCCGGCAATGAACAACCCAGATTACTTTATAAGTACCGCCATTACAGGGGATAGTGGACAAGAGTTTCTCAAAGTGTTGACTACCGAGCAAAGAGCCTTGGTTACTGGCATTATTGCTGAACAACGGTCTGCACTTACCGAAATAGCCCAGATTAGAACGACGATCTCTACTGAACTGCGTAAGGCTATCACAGGCGGAACGGTAGATAAAACACTGGTATATTCTCTGATTGGACGCTATGGTGAGCTAGATGGTCAAATGTCGGCTTTATATGCTTCTCGATTTTCGGCAGTTAACAAGACTCTCACCGAATCGCAGCGGGCTGCTCTGATAAAACTTAGGAATCTGGATGTTGTACCGCAAGGAGCCTACAAGTTCTCAACACCAGTAGCGATGCCAGTAATACCAAATACTGATTTTCTCTTTGGTGTGGGCAGTCTACCTCAAAATGCAGGCCAACTTACCGCTCCTGTAAGTTTTGGTACTACAACCAATCCTGTTCCTACGGCAACCGCATCTGCGCCAAAGCCTACGGCAACCGCATCTGCGCCAAAGCCTACGGCAACCGCATCTGCGCCAAAGCCTACGGCAACCGCATCTGCGCCAAAACCTACGGCAACCGCATCTGCGCCAAAACCTACGGCAACCGCA
>JACAUC010000487.1 GCA_013390945.1 Candidatus Chloroheliaceae bacterium | reverse complement strand
AAAAGCGCGAGCCGCTCTACAGGAAGAAAAACAACAACGCGAGCTAGAACGGGTAAAAGCGCGAGCCGCTCTACAGGAAGAAAAACAACAACGCGAGCTGGAACGAGCGCGAGCCGACGCTGCCCAACAACAACGCGAGCTGGAACGAGCGCGAGCCGACGCTGCCCAACAACAGCGCGAACTGGAACGAGCGCGAGCCGATGCCGCCCAACAACAGCGCGAGCTTGAGCAAACGCGAGCCGACGCTGCCGAGCAACGCCTTGCCAAATTATTGGAGCAATTGCGCCAATCCGGGCAAAACCCGGATGATTTGAGCTAAAACCAACAAATCATTCGGGTAACGGAGCAGAAAATTAAGAACGTTACAGCATTAGAGCAAGAATAGAGCTATGCCAAATATCGGTGACAAAATCTTAGGAAGATACCAGATTAAAAGAGAGCTTGGTTCAGGTAACTTTGCTACTGTTTATTTAGCCTACGATGAAAAGCTAAAGCGGGACGTGGCTATAAAAGTTATTTCGGCAGCAAAAAGCCCTGACCCGGGTGCTGCCCTCAACACTCTTTTAAGGGAAGCCCATATCATTGCCGCCCTTCAACATCCCAATATCCTAAAAATCTTTGATTACCAGATTGACTGTGAAGAAGGCTACTTGATAATGGAATATGCCGAAGGCGGAACTCTAGCGGATATATTGAAACAACATTCCAACAAAAGGCTTAGTGAGCCAAAAAATAAAAGATCCCTCTATTCATTTGAAGAGACGTTAAGAGTAAGAGGTAATTTCTCGAAGAAGCAGGAGTTAATCACGCTGCTGCTGGAGTGTCCGAGTATTGCTAACCGTGCCAATCGTGATCTTCTGATTAGAGAAGTACGTAACGGTGCAATTTTCGCAACCTTTGCTCGAGATGCCGTTGATAGAATTGATGTGGCGAATATCGTTAATAAGCTACTGGAATATTCTGGTGCTTTAGAAGAGCTTATCTCTTTTATCAAGCTGGTGGATTCCGGCACTAAAGCATTGCAAGATTTAGAAACCTTTCGGGGTGTGCTATTGGTGGATTCTCTTCCTTCCGATTCCCTTACTCTGGAAGAGGCTACATCCTATTTCAGCGATATAGTAAAGGGTGTTAATCATGCTCATGCCAACAATGTAATTCATTTTGACCTCAAACCTGAGAATATAATGTTTGTGCAAGGTCGTCCAGTTATAGGCGATTTTGGTGTAGCTAAGGTAATTAGTTCAACTGGAACCATAGCACTAACCAAACTTCCGGGTACTCCTTATTATACGGCCCCCGAAAGCTGGGATAATAAGGGGAATAAGTCTTCCGATGTTTATTCTTTGGGTATTATACTCTATCAGATGTTAGCTGGTGAGCCTCCTTTTGAAGGTAATACGGCACAACTCTGTAAGAAACATCTGTACGACCCTCTACCTAACTTAATTTCCAAGAGGCCGGATTTGCCCATTGGATTTCAATCTTTTCTTGAATTTTTAACTGCAAAAGATCCACATGCACGTCCCTCTGCCGATAAAATTCTGGAGTTGTTGGAGGAAGCTTTGCTGACACTTTCTCTGCCGAAAGCATCTACAAATAGCAATATACCTAAATCTAATACGGCTTCGGTAGCAAGCCAAGTCCAAGCCAATACACCGCAAACAACTGCTCCACCACAAAAGCCTCCTTCGCCAACCCCAACTAAAGCACCAGCAACGCCGCCCTCTCAACCGCCCGCCGCCCCCCCTAAACCAAAAGGACAAATTGGCGGCAAGCTGAAACCATTTGGTTTTGTTAGTGTAGCGGTCATTTTGATAATTCTTGGCTTGCTAACCCTTCAGCCTTTTGGTAAAGGCAATCCCGCCAGCAGCGAAGGCCAAACAACTGCCACCGCTACAGGTGTAGTACCCACCCCAACCAAAGCGGCTTTGATAACTTTTCCAGCGAATACTACTGTACCACCAACTCTCGCACCTACAATCACTCCTGCACCACCAACTCTCGCACCTACA
>JACAUC010000486.1 GCA_013390945.1 Candidatus Chloroheliaceae bacterium | reverse complement strand
TCTCACATCGGGATTGGAAATCCCTACTACATATTGTCGGTCTCACATCGGGATTAGAAATCCCTCCTACATATTGTCGGTCTCACATCGGGATTAGAAATCCCTCCTACATATTGTCGGTCTCACATCGGGATTGGAAATCCCTACTACATATTGTTGGTCTCACATCGGGATTGGAAATCCCTACTACATATTGTCGGTCTCACATCGGGATTAGAAATCCCTCTTACATATTGTGAATTGCCCCTCATAATTTTTCTAGGATGGATGCGACTAAGGCTTTACCCGTTTCATCCAGTTTGCGGGTGAGAATGGCCGGGTTGCGTTCTTCGTCTACGATTAGCCGTTCGAGGGCTTTGCCTAGTTCGCGGGTGGCTTTGTCGTTCTGCAATTCTTCGATTAGCCCGGTAACTATGGTTAGTGCGGCTTGATCTCCGCCACAGGCTAAGACGATCAGTTGCACCAGTTTCTCGTCGTCGGTTTCGGCTTCCGTCCCTTCGGCTTCCGCTTGACCGTGATTGGCGGTTTGCAAAGCTAGTTGGACTATCGCCTTGTCAATTGGATCTAGGGCGGTAAAGGCGGTCTCTAATTTGCTCTGATCCTGCTCTCCTTTTAGGAGTAGCCGTACAAATACCGCCAGATTCCTGAAATCGCTCGCTTGGCTCTCCAACTGCGGCAAGATTTGCTGTACCACAGTTTGCAAGGCTTCCTCATCTCCACTGAGGGCCAAGCCAATAAGTTGTCCTAACTGTTGTAGTTGTGGGTTCAATTCTCCTCCTGCGGGGGCTTGCTCTTCCCCAGTTTGTCTGCTGTTGATATATAGGGCTGTTGCAAAGTCCGAGAACTATCCAATCTGACAAGAGTAGTGGTATGTGAAAATCAACTGACGGAGCAGCATCCTACAACCTTGGCATAAGAGAAACCAGTTTACAGGCAGATAGGTAGGCTAAACCAGTTTACAAATAGTTTTCCATAACCACATTCTAGTCGGAAAGCCCAAATCTTGTAGGATGCTGCTCCGTCAGTTGATCTTGACCTACCACCCAACTTGTCAGATCAGGACTTTGCAACAGCCCTATACTGATATATATTGTTTGGCAGCCTCGGTTCGCACCCTTTCACTGGCTACCACTTTTTCCACCAACTCTTCTTTTTTGGATTCTTTTCCTTTTCTTTTTCAGGAGCAGCAGGCTCCGCATTGGGTTGAATTTTGCTGGCAGTCTGGATCTGATCTTCCCCGGTTTGCTCCAATTGCGAATGGAGAGTTGCCAAGACCTGCCCCATAATGGCGGTATCTATCTCGTCTAATCCTCTGCTGGGGTCTAATAGCACCGCTTGGTCGCGTTCCCCGGCTAGAAGTAACGCTACCACTCCGGCTAATTTAGCCCAGTCTTTGTGTTCTTTCCGCTCAGTTACCCATTGCTCTACCTCGCCAATTGCCTGCGGGTTGCCAAGAGCAGCCGAAGAGAAGGTGCGTACTAGGGCTTTCTGAGGATCGCTTAGCTTTACGCCTGCAAAGACTCCGCCTTGCTCTAATATAGAGCGATATTGGGAGTAGTCCACGCCAAGCGCACCACAACTGGTTTTTACCAACTCTTCAAAAGCGGCTACCCCGGTTTTCTGGCATACCCCCGTCAGGATATTCAAAACTTGGCGGATATTGGGGCTTTGGATTTGGAGCAAAATCAGGCTACCCTTTATCGCCTGCTCAATGGCTTTAGGATAGTCTCCCAAACTAAAGTAGGCATTGCCGAGGTTGCCATAAGCGTTTCCCTCGCCCTGCTTGTCCCCGATTTGGCGGGCTATTTCCAAATGCTTTTGATGATATTCAATGGCTTTAGGATAGTCTCCCAAACTAAAGTAGGCATTGCCGAGGTTGCCATAAGCGTTTCCCTCGCCCTGCTTGTCCCCGATTTGGCGGGCTATTTCCAAATGCTTTTGATGATATTCAATGGCTTTAGGATAGTCTCCCAAACTAAAGTAGGCATTGCCGAGGTTGCCATAAGCTGCACCCTCGCCCTGCTTGTCCCCGAT
>JACAUC010000485.1 GCA_013390945.1 Candidatus Chloroheliaceae bacterium | reverse complement strand
TCCTACATCGGTTGCATATCGGGATTAGAAATCCCTCCTACATCGGTTGCATATCGGGATTAGAAATCCCTCCTACATATCTTTTTTGGTTCAAAATTAGGCTGTACCGGGAATTTTAAATTTTGAACTTTGATCTGGCTTAGACTGCATCAAATAGTACCAAGGCATTACCCGACGTTGGAGCAACGAGACGGAGAGAAAGAGCAGAATACTGACCACCGCCGTCACCAGCACCGCCGCAAAGACAAGATCATTGCGCCCTGAATTTTTGGAACGCTGGATAAAGATGCCCAACCCTTTCTCGGCTCCCACATATTCACCCAAGATTGCACCCGCTACACTGTAAGTAATGGCAATCCGTATTCCTGAAAAAAGAAAGGGCAGGGCCGAGGGCAACCGCAATTTCCAAAAAATCTGAGCGCGAGTGGCTCCCATACTTTTGAAAAGGCGGGTAGTCTCAGGGTCGGTGGCGGTAAAGCCATCAACACCTGCCACCACAATGGGGAAGAAACAGACCAGCCAAACCACGATAATTTTTGGCACAATATCGTAGCCAAACCAGATAACCAGCAAGGGTGCAATTGCTACCAATGGTACGGTCTGACTGGCAACTAGCAAAGGATAGATCGCTCGCCTAAGTAGGGCCGAAAGATCTAGCAAGACGGCAAAAAGAAAACCTGCCCCCAACGCTACACCAAAACCAAGCACCGTCTCCAGCAGGGTTTGCTCGGTATTCTCGATAATTACATCTTGAAAATCGAGCAGAGCAGTCAAGACCCGTCTTGGCCCCGGCAGTACCGTCGGACGAATACCACTAACTTGGACATAAATTTCCCAGAAGAGTACCAAACCCGTCACCAGCACCAAGGCTGGCCCCCAACGCCATAACCAACTTTTAAGCATAGGCTCCCTCTGCTTTCAAAGCCGCCAATAGCCGGACTTTCAAAGCCACAAATTCAGGAGTAGTGATTATCTCCGGCAGGCGAGGCCGAGGTAGAGCCACCTCCTGCACTAGTTGTACGGAGGCGGGACGTGGGCTAACCACATAGACCCGATCACTCAACAAAAGGGCTTCCTCTACATCGTGGGTAATAAAGAGAATGGTACGCTGTAATTGGCTCTGTAAGCGTAACAACCATTCCTGTAGAGAGGTGCGGGTCAAGGCATCCAATGCCCCGAAAGGTTCGTCTAACAACAAGACCTCCAGCTCCATTAAAACCGTGCGGAGGAGGGCGGCTCGCTGCCTCATTCCGCCCGAAAGCTGAAAGGGATAATTTCCCTCAAAACCTTTCAGGCCAAAGGTCTCGAACTGGCCCAAGGCCCGTTGGCGAGCCTCTTTCTTGGGTACGCCACGCAATTCCAAGCCGATAACCACGTTATCCAAGATTTTACGCCATGGCAAAAGCGCGTCGCGCTGTGGCATAAAGGCCACCTGCCCCGGCCCACTAACCAACTGACCATCCAGAAAGACCACACCCGAGTCGGCCTGCTCTAACCCGGCCAAAATATTAAAAATGGTACTCTTGCCACAGCCACTCGGCCCAATTAGGGTAACAAATTCCCCCGCCTTTACCACCAAATCAATACCCTGTAAGACCGACAAACCCCCATAATTTTTATAGAGGCTCCGTAGCTCTACCTTATTAGGCTGATCTTGTCGCACTTCCACTTATTTCTACCCCCGAAATATAAAAACAAAAACCGCCGGTATTTGAGACCGGCGGTACAATACTGTCCAGCAAACTAGGGCTAAAGGGGCGATTTGCCCAATACCAGCCACACTAGGTTTGCCATTCTCCCTTCGCCGGTATTACCCGGAGCAGGTTCGGACGGTCGAAGACGCGCCGGTCTTCCTCTCAGCCTGGCTTGCCCAAGCTCCCGTAGTTAAATTATTCAAAGTACGTGCCAGCTTCCCCCACTATTAGCAACGCTTGGCTAAATCTTTCTGGCAAGTTGTATTGTAGCACCTAGTAGCCGCTTGTCAAGCCTAACCCCAAAATAAAGTGGGCTGTTGCAAAGTCCCGCTCTGACAAGTTGGGTGGTAAGTCAAGATCAACTGA
>JACAUC010000484.1 GCA_013390945.1 Candidatus Chloroheliaceae bacterium | reverse complement strand
CCAACATCCGATCTTAGCGGCCCGTTTAGCCAGTTTACGCCGCAAGCAAGAGGGTGGTTCATCCGCAACTTCGCTGCAGCTACCGCGTATTTATAGCATACAGAAATTTCACTTTGGTATTAGTGGTTTCAAGCACTAATACTTTTACAATGGCAAGCGAAAATCCTAAGCATAATAATTGTTCTGTTTTAGGTGGTGATTTTGATGCTATTCTTACCTGAATTAAATGATTTTGAAATTGAGAATATAAGCGTAACCGAACTCTTGGTACAGCTTACCTTACGTCCAAGAGTGGTTAAAGCGGAGTGTCCGCTCTGTGCTATGCCCGCCCACCGTATTCAAAGCCACTATATGCGTACCCTGGCCGATTTGCCCCTCAGTGGTCGCCGTCTTCAACTCCAACTGCTAATCACGCGCTTTTATTGCGACAATCCGGTCTGTCTACGCCGGATTTTTGCCGAACGCTTTCCCACTTTAACCGTGCCTTACGCTCAGCGTACTAACCGTCTGAGCCATAACCTTTTGCAAATAGGTTTGGTCTTAGGTGGTGAGGCTGGGGCGGCTTTGGCCCACAAGTTAGGCATGCTCACTAGCCCAGATACGCTCTTACGCTTGATCCGGGCTAACCAACCAACCCTTACTCGCTTGGCTGCATCTCAAGCAGCACTTACCAAGATCGGCATCGACGATTGGAGTTGGAAACGAGGTGTCCGCTTTGGTACGATCATTGTTGATCTAGATAGTCATAAAGTGGTGGATTTGTTAGCTGATCGTACCCGTGAAACGGTTAGTAAATGGTTAGCCGACCATCCTAAGATTAAAGTTATTAGTCGAGATCGTTCTACCGAGTATGCGTCAGCTGCAAGCCAAGGGGCACCTCAAGCCATTCAGGTGGCTGATAGATTTCACATTGTCCGCAACTTGGTTGAACAGGTCGAATTGTTACTAGCTCGGTTGCATCGCGAGTGGTGTCCGGATTTAGGATTAGATGACCAACTTGCCTTAAGAGAAAGGGAAGAAGAATCGCCCAAGCCCAAAGAGTTACCCAGCCCGACCAGTTGGAAAGTGACACCTTCCCAACAAACCGAACGCAAACGTTTAGCCCGTCGGATTGAACGAATGGAACGATACGATCAGGTGGTGCAATTACGGGCGGCGGGCCTCCAACAGATCGAAATTGCCTCACGCACTGGACTGTCGGAGCGAACCGTGCGTAAATTACTTCAAGCCAGTGAATTTCCTGAAGCGCAGGTACGATCAAAGCGGCATAGCATCTTTGATCGGTATGCCGACTACGTGCTTAAGCGTTGGCAAGCGGGACAACATGACGGGCATCAAATATGGGAGGAAATAGCAGCGCAGGGTTTTAAGGGAAGCGAGCGGACGGTACAGCGTTATTTGGCGCAATTACGCGATAACAAGCAGCAACCCTTAGAGTTATCGCCCGCCTCGGTTTTGGAAGGTTTAAAAGCACGTAAAGCGGTCTGGTGGTTTATCCGAAATCCAGTCAGATTAAGTGAGACTGAAACCCAAAACTTGAAATTGTTACTCCAGGCTAGTCCAATCATCGCTGAAATCTACCAGTTAGTGCAAAGTTTCATGGAAATGGTCTGGCAGCTTAAGGGAGAGCGTTTGGAAGGCTGGCTGGCCCAGGTTAAGGCAAGTGGGTTTGAAGAATTAGACAGTTTTGCCAGAGGAATTGAAAAAGATAAGGCAGCGGTGTTGGCCGGATTAAGTTTATCGTATAACAACGGGTTAGTAGAAGGTCAAAACAATCGTCTAAAGCTAATCAAACGTAGTATGTTTGGTCGGGCCAAGTTAGATTTGTTAAAACAGCGGGTCTTAGCCAGCACCTAACTTGACCGAGGTTAGCTTCTGTGTGGTAGCTTGTTATGAAAATAGTCAGAAAGGTTAGCATAATACTAATATCATTTGGCTATTTTCATTCTTAAAGGTGGGATAAATTCCATAAAGCAAACCTGAAAATTTATAGTAGTTGCAGCGAAGTTGCGGATGAACCAGAGGGTTTGTCCTTACGGTTTAGCGATCCTAATTTAGCACCGACGAGCAATGCG
>JACAUC010000483.1 GCA_013390945.1 Candidatus Chloroheliaceae bacterium | reverse complement strand
GAACAGGGGATATTCGCTGCTTTATGTTTTGACTTCAGTCTTTCAAAGAACTTATCATTTTCCAACTCTCGTTGGATACTCTCTTCAATTTGTTGTTCCCCTTTCCGATGCCCACTTTCTGCTGACAGATTGTAGCCCTGATTGGGAGTGCAAAGGTAAAACCTTTTTTAACTCCTGCAACTTTTTCTCAAATTTTTATTAACAATTTAATAAAGATTATTTGTTACAGTATTTTTGGCCCTGAAGGATGTTTTGATGGAAATTTCAATAGTAAAAATTTATATGCCTTTACTAAGCTATTCCTAATCAGCGTTATACAAACACGTCGTTCCGCCTCCAAACTCCTTGGTATCCCTTTGCTTCAATGAACTTTCCTTGTTAGGAGGGTGCAAAAGTATACATTTATTCCACTTCTACAACATTATCAGGATTTTATTTTAAAGTATTATTTAAATGGCTGGAATAGTGTAATATATAACATGAAATAATTCTATTTATATTTTTAAATGTCTGTTTGTTTTGATGCATCATCAGACCTCCAAGACTATCGCAAACTAAACTGCGACTGTTTCGTAAATCAGCAACAAATTTGTATAGGGGAAACAGGTTTCCATTTGATTTAGCGAGGCACAAAGTTGTTTGGCCGCCTGATTGGCCCTAGGGGTTGATAAAGAGTGCAGTCTGATGGTGAGGGTGTTGTTTTGGTAATCTGGAACCATATCGGCATCGCTGGTAAATATTTCTTTCAATAACATCCTGCCGTCTTTGTCGGTGTCTTTGTAGGATTCGGCAAGCAAGTTGAACAGCGCAGATTCGGCACGATAGGTTAACATGATGACTGCATTCTTCAGCTTTTTTCCTTCCTGCTTGAGTTTGTTATAACGTTGTTCCAGTGGCATTTGATCGATCCTGATCCGGGAGGGGACATGGGTCCTTTTAATGGTCAGGTCTTTGATTATTTCTTTGTATTCACTTATCTGTTCGATCAGGGCGGTAGCCTTGCTTAGGCTTTTCATAAGCTGTTCGTGGTTTGTCACATCGCTTTCATCCATTTTTTTAAACATGCGGGCTTCAAGCCTTGCTTTTTTCTCTTTTGCTTTCTTTAACGCATAGGTGAGCTTCTTGTATTCAGGATTGGGTATGGTGAGGGCTTGGTTTACCGATTCTGTCCCGTATTCGACCATCTTGTCAAAATCAAAATCTGCTATCATATACTTAAAAAAGTTTTCTTGCGTCCATCTGGAGAACATCTTTACGGCTATGGTCTGCAAGTTTAATGTAGGGTGTGTTGCTATGATGGATGTCTGGTGGCCGTCCTGGGAGAGTTTGCGCACTTCCCTAAACCATATCCCGTTTATCTGTGTGCCCATCTCGCAAAGCTGCATAGTAGCGTTGGTATTAAAAACTTGTGCTTCAACATCATGGAAAAGTGTTTCGTCCCATCTGTCGGTTACATTTTTACGATAGGAGATTATGGCCACGCTGTATTTATCCCATAGCTTTTTGAACCATGCCGGCTCGTACGCTTCACGGTCGAAGACAAGGGTGAAGACAGGTTCGCCGGGTTCGGGGGGATGGGGTATTGCTTTAAGCAATTTGGGAATGGCTTCTTCGATGGCGGATTTCAGCTTTTCGTTCAATTCGGCTGTGATGACCATCAAAGGTAGCCCCGTCTGGTCGTTTACCCAGAATTCGGTGGTGCCGCTCAAACAAAGCTTTTCGCGCGACACAAAACGCTTGGGCAGGTTGGCAATCTCCCCATGATAAACCAACACATGACCATCGATATAAAAAAACATTTCAGGCATTTGCCCTACATAGGATTGAAGCAGTGCGGTGTGCAGTTCGTCTGACTTGGCCTGGACAAGGATCTGATGGACCTTTTTCCTGAAATAGCTTACTTCCGGGATACGGTCCAGGCCAAGAAGTTTCCCCAGTTCCCCGGGCGGTTGCTTTTTAAGCTGTTCGGGGTTTTTTATCCGGCATAAAGCCATGAAACATAAAGTGAGTATTATATGGTGCAGCCCATAAAAACCAGAGGGAAGTAGTTTAAATGTGTTAAAAAAAAGAGTTAGTCCTTGTGAAACCAAGGCTGGGATAG
>JACAUC010000049.1 GCA_013390945.1 Candidatus Chloroheliaceae bacterium | reverse complement strand
ACCCTAATCGGCAATTTTAATTGTCGCTACCGGCATTTATAATTATCGCTCAACAATCGAGGCTGTTTGCCACAAAATCCGCCGTCAACATCGAAGAGACATTCATCGCCTCCATCGTCTCAATCCCGGTATCACGGATGAGGGTCATCACCTCGCGGTGTTTGCGAGCCGCCGCACTGTCCAGTAGCCAATCCAATATCCCTGGACTACCCCGCTCAATGCTGTAGCCCCCGCCTGCCGTCGGAGACCCAGCCGAGGGAACGGGCTGTAAAGCCGCCCCTTGCAAAGCTTTGGACAAAGCCGAAGTACCGCCGGTCTGCTCTGGAGGTGTCGTAGGAGTAGCCTGTCCTAAAGGTGTAGTTTGCTTGTTACTTTGTTCAGCCATAAACTTTTGAACCTTCCTTTCAGTTCTTTTCAATAAATGTCAGTTAGAGATTAACTTGCTTGCTTTTCGTCTCCGCTTCCACCCGGTAGTTCAGTTGGTAGCGAAACGTCGGGCGGAGTAAGTTGAACGGGTGATTTCTCCACCGCCTCCGGTAGTTCTGCGGCTGCCGTAGCCAGAAAACCACCCTCGATGCGTTGGGTCAATTGCACCCGCTCGGCTTCCTCGCGAAGTTCCAGCAAGCGGGTATCCGCCACCAACTTTTGCACCATGCTATTGCGCCGGAAGCGGATAAAATCGGCGTAAGTTGGGCCAACCCCCGCTTTGTTAGCCTCCGCCTGCGGTGAAACCGGGGTGGGCGGATGAGCCTCCCGGTTCGCCACTTGCTCCGCCACAAAAGCTCGCGCTTGCTCCAATAACTCACTGCTGTGCTGGTCAAAAATGCGCCCCGACTGAGCCAAGACCGGATCAATCGGCTTGCGCCGCAAGAAGCGGCCTGTTAATTTGTCAAACATCGGTTTTTTACCTCCTTCAAATCAAAATACTTGTTGATTGCAAATCGAGATTAGAAATCTCTCCTACAGGTTCGGTTTGGAAAGCGAGATTAGAAATCTCTCCTACAGGGTTAATTTGGTTAGGAAACAGAGGGTTAAGACTTAACCTATCCGCTCCTGATAATGTTCTTGGGATTTGTGCGGTTGGCCGCTCGGCTGACCGCTTGGCTGGGAAGTTTCGTGCCTTTGCATCACCAGATTGGCCCATGGATTGGCCTCTTCTGCCTGCTTCCCCGACTGATCCACCAACCTTAGCCCCGCCTCACTCAGTGCGTAGACCGAGATAAAGTTTAGGATAGGTAGGAAAGCCGCAAAGAGAAAAGTACCGATGCGGATAAGAGCCAGTCGATCCAGATCGAAGAAGAGGGTACTCATCTCCTCTGGCAAAGCGTGGCTGACCAATAGACCACCTGCGGCAAAGTTGCCAAAAAACTCCACAAGGAAGAGAAGAACCATCCCCGCCATAATGGAACGCCGGATTAACTGATGCTGGCTAATAGTCCATAAGGCAATAAAGACCCCGTTTAGAACCACCGCCACTAGTGCTAAAGCCCAGGCCATTAGCCCACTGTTGGCCCAGCCAAACGCTTCTAGCATGTGAGCCATACTCGCAATCAGTGAGATAGTAGTTCCACCTGCCACAAACATGACCAGCCATAGTTCTAGCTTCTCTTTGGTTAATTCCCCCATAATTTTAAAAAACCTCCTTACTCAACTTTTGTTTGTTTTTGACGTGCCATTGAACCGGAACCGCTTACTCCTACTAAGCTCAGTTTGCTCAGTGTAGAGTGGTTTTTGGCCGCTACTTTCACCAGACGCTGTTAAACGGCTCCATAACTGTTTCTGGGGTGCTAAAAGCAACGCATCCCCCGCCAGCGCATCGGCCAACAGGTTATATTCACGCGGAATAAAGTAAAAGGCGATCTCCCTAAGAGTTTTATCCGCACGTAGTTGCTCCACCAGTTTTACCGACTGAGCATAGAGGGGCTTGAGCCTAGGCTCCCGCACCGCATAATGTCCAGTTATCTGCCCTACCACCGTCTGATTATCCAAGTGGAAATAGGCCATAGCAGGCTGTAACCTTTGAGCCATTCGCAACGCTTCCAGCAGACCGTAATATTCCGCCTCCGACGAAGAGAGGGGTGGCAAGAGACGACTATACCAATCCACTACCTGCCCCTGCTTATTCTTAACCACTACGGCGGCACTGGCGGCTGGTGGTTGCAGGCGAATCCCACCATCGCTGAAAAAGTAGAGCGTTTGTGATTGGTCTTTAACCGCCTTTTTAATCGGAAACATCAGCACCTCCTTCCTAAGATTCTCCTATAGAAAACCGCTGTAAACTGGTCTTAGTAAGCGCAATCAATTGCGCCTGCCTTAACTCTAGCCTATGGAGAACGGACTTTACTAGGCCACACCACCGACAAAATAGGGATAAAGAAATAGAGCAATCTGATTAACGAAAGGAAAGGAGAAAATATCGGTATTTTGTCCGGTCTGAGGGGTTTATTTTTTCCTAAATGTTTGGCATAATGTAAAGAAAGAAAGATGGCTGAGGTCAGTTTAGTGGGATCACCTGAAAAGAAAAATCCCTTTGGTTCACAATTCATAGATTGGTCGTAAAGTGACCGCAGATTGGTCATAGATTGGTCATAGACTGGTCATAGATTGGTCTTACGAATTAAGAAGGAATCTTCAACTAGAGACCTTTGCGAAAAAGGGAGGGTAGCAGCTTCTAACTACAACCTGCTTAGCTACCCGTCAACAGATATAGAGGAGACCTTATCTTATGATTACCCATGGATACAGGCTGAAAATGCTTAATCCTTTTGGTGGAGTAAAAAAAATTGATAAGCTGTTAGAGACCGACCAACTTAACCAAGAATTTGCCCGGCTGGTAGAGCAGATTACCCGACGGTTACTTCAAGCGGGACTACAAGGAGAGGAGCAGTTTTATGAGGAAGTAGTTAAAGTGACCGACGAGGTCTTGCCCTGTGAAACCACCGCTATTTTTATCTTGCAAAATGGTGAATTTCAAAGAATGAAAGTAACCACCAATTTAGAAGCAGAGCTACCGCCAGAGATTTATCAACCCGGCGAGGGCTTGACCGGACAGGCACTTAAACGTTCTTCTACTGGAGAACTAAGCGGTCAGATTTTTCTTTACAACACCGTCAGCCGAAAGCTTCACAAAAACCGCGTGGTCGAGGGCAATAAGACGTTCCTCGAGATCTACCAAAAACAACTACCCTCCGGGCAGGTGCGGCACTTACTAGCCCTACCAATCTATGGCCCAGATTATGACAAAGTGGTAGGTATTTTGCAGGTAATGAACAAGTTGAAGCATCCGAGCAGTACTGCGCTCTCTCAGGTAGGCTTTATCAATCGAGATGTGGCCCTCCTGACGATTATTGCCACGCTGGTAGGTAATACGCTACATAACCAGCACCATCTTAACCGCCTGAAAAAATTAGCGTCTATTAGTGTTGGTATGGAAAGCCTTACCACTCCCAAAAAGCTCTATCGCTATGTGGCCCAAGAAGCAGCTAAAGTAATCGGAGCCGAGGATTGCTCTATTTTTAGGGTAGATGCCGCTGGGGAGTACCTCGAACTAGTCGAATCCTTGACCACGCCACCCACCGATTTCGGGGAACATTGGCGGCTCCGTATTAGTCAGACCCCCGGCTGTGGTCTGACTGCTTATGTAGCAGCTTCCAAAAAACCAGAGTTTTTCAAGGGCAAGGAATATAAGAGCCACCCGGCTTGCCGGGACTACCATGAACATTACAGGTATTTACCTTCGCGGGATTGTCATTCTCTATTAATCATACCGCTACTTGATTTCAAGGGCGAGTGTCTAGGTGTAATGCGGCTGACTAATAAAACTCAGCCCGACCGAATTAACAGTTTTGACCAAGAAGATTATGAGATAGCCAAAACGTTAGGTAGCCAATTGGCTAACGCTTTGCGGCGTGAAACCCACTTCCAACACAAAAACCAGCAGCTAAAGGATTTTCTCAAGGCTCAGGTCAAATTACTCCAACTCGGTCAGTATGGTTTGGAGCATTTGGCTGATCCAGCCCTAGCCCTCCGCAAGATGGTGGAAGGGGCGAGTGATTTACTTCAAGCTGATTTGGTCTGCCTCTTCCCTTATGACCTAGACTATCAAGGCCAGCATGGGTATGATCCAAAGTGGGTCGAGGTTAGCCCGGAAGGACGTTTGAGCCAAGAAGAGATTAAACCACCCCGACCGAATGGAATTACGGCCCGTGTCAAAGCCAGTGAAGAGGGTTATGCCTTCATAGATTTAAGTAAGGAGCCAGAATTAAGGAGTAGCTTCCTAGAGACCGAGCAAATCCGTAGCGTTTTAGGGGTAACGATGTTAGCCGATGGAGTCGCGTTGGGCGTACTCTATTTTGATTATCGCCGCATACCCGAATTAAGCCGGGAAGATATTCGGTTAGCCCGAATCGTAGCAAATTTAACGGCCCTTATTTTACACAATGCCCAGATCAGTCAGCACAAAAGTCTGAAGGAATGGCAACTACTCAAGGCTTTGGAAGAACACAAGATTTTGCTGGATGCACTGCACGAGCGTCTGGATGTACTTTCTGATCAATTAGATGCACCGAGCAACTATGCTACCCGTTACCTGAGCGATTTAATCAACCAGCGAGAGGTTAATCCAGAGGAACAACTTTACAAAATTGAGCAAGCCGGAAGCTGGATGCGGACACAACTCTTAATGACCGAGCGAATGTTGAAAATGGGGCAACTAGATCTGGAAGAACCGCGTTTTGAACAGACCGATCTGATACCCTTAATTGACGATGTTATCACCGAATATGGTCAGGAAGCGCACGAGAAAAGGATACAACTAATCTGCGATGCACCAGATAACCTACCTCTGATTTATGGCGATGACCGTTTTATCTATACCATCTTGAGTAATCTGGTCGTGAATGCGATCAACTTTACCCCCCCAGATGGTAAAGTAAGGCTCAATTCCGGTCTAAAAGATGACATCATTTATGTGGATATCTATGATACGGGAGTAGGGATAGTTCCAGAAGAACGTGACCTGATTTTCCAAAAGTTTTACAGAGGAAAGAAGGGCGGCTATGGCGGAACCGGAATAGGCTGTGGCCTCTTCTACGCGCAGAAATTTGCCCGACTACATAACGGGTCTCTTCGTCTGATTAATACTCACGATTGTGGGAGTTGGTTCAGGTTAGAACTGCCTTTAGCACTGGAAAATCCAACTTCCCCTTCTTTACTTTCACCCCTAGCGGGTTGGTTAAGCAGTAGTTAAAGCATTGGTACAATTGAACAAACTCTGGAAGTATCTGTAAAGGCGTTACCAGGGTAGAAGGAGTAGTACTAGTATGGTAAAGGAAAGCGATGAGGATTGGACGTTTAAAAGCGTTGTAGTATTTAGGGGAATAGATTGGCCGGAGCGATATATCGAGGAACTCTTCCAGCAGTTTAATCTCCAAATTACAGAGGTGGTATCTGGCAGAGAGGGTTTGCACAATTTCAGTTTTACTTGCGTTGCACCTGACCTGATTCTAGTCTCCCAGCGTCTACCCGACATGTGTTGGCAAGACCTCCTGACCCACCTCCGCCGCTTCCCTCATATAAGGCAGACCACTGTGATAATCTGTGCCGAAGAACATTGGCCCAGTGCCAGAGCCGATTTATTACATCTGCGATGTTTACCTGTGGAAGTAGCTCCCAATGCCTATCTGCTGTGTTTCTTGAGCCTCAAACTACTTGAGGCTTTTTTTTTAAAGGGACAAGCCAACATGGATAATTCGACCTGCCCCACCATCATTGGTGTAGGCAAGTTTCAATATGATCGGGTCAAGCAACGTGCTATGATCGAAGGTCAGTACGAACCGCGAATTACTTTAACTCTCTTCAAACTCTACTGTATATTGGTAGATCACAAAGGCCATTGGCTGAGTAAAGACGAGCTAGGTCATCTGATTTTTGACGAGGCGAACTATGCTCACCAGCCCGGAGATCAGCGTCTTGAGAAACAGATCAAGCGTCTGCGCCAGATAATCGAACCACAAGGTCAACCTTGGCACTATCTCCTGACCGAAAACGGTGGCTTTATCCTAGAAGAACCAGACCTGCCTTCGCATAATAGGCATTAGTTCATTGGGATATAAGTATTTTCGTGCAATGCTACACCAGAATATCTATATCCTTACACGGCAGAGACAATAAGTAGCCCATTAGCGTGCCAAATCAAGGGCAATTGTCTGACCAAAACCCATTGTAGTCTTGTAACCTACACCGGAGAAAAAGGCAAAATAACTCATAAGCCGTAGAATTTGCATCCATCTAATTTCAGAAGTAAAGGCCGAATATTCACACCAACCTCGAAAACAGAGTAATTTAGCTCCCCGACGCGAACCTTCCATCAGTGCAAGTTCGCTCCGTAAATCATAACCACTGATTACCAAATCTTCTTCTAAAAAATCGAAAAAGGCTGGATCAAGTGGTAACTGGCTAAAGTTATTCCAACGTGTAACTAGGCTACGAAAGGTCTGGTTAGGCAGTGGTAGGGGTAAAGACCGCCCTTCAGATTTGAAAGTAGTAGGTGAATAGAAAAACAGTTGGGTTTTGAAAGCCTTGCCTATCGGATTGGAACTAGCATCAGCTACCGACATATTCATCAGTTCTTTCCAGCTTATCGTTGCTGCCCAAGAATGCTCACGAGAATCAGCAGTCACTTCTTCTATTTCAAAAGATGACCCCAGTACTTCCAAATGTAGGGGCAGATTTCGACCAAACCGCTTCAAAAGCAACTCACTGAGTTGTTCGTCCATTGAAGTCAAACGAAACCAGTATGAATTGTTGGCAGAATCAGTCGGTTTATCAGTTTGAGGCAAACCACGTTGCACCCCAGAAACAGTAAAGGGCTTTGGGCCGTTCAAGTCGTGCAACTTACTTGCCATCTCCGGCTTCTCCCCAGTTAACCAGTGAAAGAAAAAACCGTGTATCGCCGGGCCAGTAGTTGGTGGTAAAGCTCGTCCTCGTTCTCCTAACGGTTTCAAGCGTACCACCAGACTAATTAGCATACCTTAACCTCATCTCTACTATTTGAGTTTATTATTAGCTTTTAGCAAACGCTGTATTTGCTGCACTTCTTGGTAATACTTCCACTGCTTTTCCCGTTCAAAATCATTGGCATAAATCTGTGACCACATGATTTCGGCCAGTTCCAGCTTGAGTTTCTCATCTTTGAGGTTAATCCAATCATTGATGAATTTGCTAAAGCCGGTTTTCAAATCACCTTTGCTGGTTTTCGCCCGGTCGAGTTCCGCCCAATCCTGTACCCTACGTCGCAATCGCTCCTTAGCTTTATCCGCTTCGGAGGGCTGGGTATTACTCGTGCGAAGGGAAGATACAGGTAAAGTAGGTCGCCAACCTATTACCTTAACAGGGCTTGGCAAAATTGGTCGGTCTTTATACTCGTTAATTCTAGTATTATTTGGGCCGGGCTGGTCAATCAGCATATAGGTTGTACGCCCATAATCAGGAGACCCCTCGTAAGTTAACATAGCACGTAACTCTTGCAAACGAGGCTCTTCCCATAAGGCTTCCGGATCAGGATTACCTAATAGCCATTGCCCGAAAGCTTGGTGACAAGTTTCCAGCTTCTCTGGTTTAGCCTCCTCCGTCATAGTTTGCCAGCCGCTCGCGCCAAAAAGCTGGCGGTAACGTTTAACCCGGTCAGTCAAGTAAAGCCGAGCTTCCAGTCGCACTGAACCTAACCCTAAAGGCTTAGCCATGCCGAGCTTATGGGCACATTCCTTTGGCAACTGGAGAGCGTTTGACAGCACACCCACTTCCTCCTCAGTCAGGTTATCAAACCTAATTTTGAAATTAAAACTTACACCAGGCTTAACCGGGCAAATACGGGTATGTTGAGTATCTCGCCCCTGTGCATTCAGTCTAATATTCTCGGCAGGCTCGATCCAATCTTTAAAGCCAGAATCTTCTGGACGGTGGCGATGCCAATAAAGTTTGTAGCCTCGCACTTTTGCACCTGAACTATCCCAAAAATGGAGCCTATTTTTGCGGTCTTCCGATCCCAGCCCGCTATTTTCGGCTTCGGATTGGTCAAGATAATGCTGGAAAGTAGTAGGTTTAGGGCCGGACAAAACGCGCGGTTTTTCAGCTTGTTCCCAGAGTACCGACTGGTTAGTATGAGTTGGATCAAGCCGGGCATCTTCAAAAAAAACTCGCCCGGCAAAGCTGGTCAAGGTTGGCTCTACTGTACCGTCCGCCCTGCTTCTGGGACGAGATTTGCGACTGGCCGTCCCGAAAAGAGCAATGGCTATATCAGGTTTATCTCCAGTAGTTACTGCCAGCGGCACATTATCAGAGGGACGGTTTTTATAAGGTAAGCGAAAATGGGGGGTATGACCCAGACTAAACCCGTCTTTCTCCGGCCCCTCAATATAGAAACAAGGTACCGCTTCTCCATCCCCATCCTTGGTTGGTAGCACCGAAAAACGGTTTTGTTCAATCTTAGGAGTACTTCCACCACCATCTCGATAAGCTAGTCGGTCGGTATCGGGCAAAAACGTTCTCTGACTGTAACTATAATCGGCATCACAAATAACCCAATATTTACGCTGATACTTGCGAGCCGCACGTGGCGCAGGTGGTGTTTTACCCGGCACGATTAACCAGCCTTTTATCCAGCCACTACTATTATCAGGTGGATTAGTTTGGCGCGGACCGCGTCGTGTTATATCCAGCACTTTATAGAGATTTTTATCTGGGGCTTTGAACCAGACTCGTTGGCGTTGCCATTCTAGGCGGTCAGGATTAATTCCCAAAAGATGCGCGGCCTGTTCGGGCAACACTCGGAAAATGGTGTTCCCATTTTCTGGCACAGCGGGGCAAATATAGTAACTACTGCCATCTTTAACAATACACCCCGCTTTCACCGTCAACCTTTGCTGATTGACCATAATGCGTTCTCGGTATTGTTCGGCAATAGATTGAATAGCCTGATCTCCTACCGCTCGATAAAAGAGGCGTTCCCTGCTGATAGCTTCAAAACGGGCTTGGCCGAAAATTTCCACTAGGGTACGTATCATACCCCGCAGACTACTACCCGGTATTCTTAATTCATTGGCGGGGCTAAAAAATTCCGGCTTATGACGGTCAGCATTATCTTGAAGTTCCTTGGCTTGCTGGCGTACCTGTTCTTGGTATTCCGCTTCCGTCAACGTAGCTCGAATATATAGCGGAGTCAGGGTAGTAAGGCGACAGTCGAAATAACCTGAAAGCAAGTTCAAATCCGGGTGATAACTGTTTGCCGGAGGAATCGGCTGCTCTTGCGGTTTGAAGTAAACGCCAGACTTAAAATAATCGGCAATACGGGCCTGAGCCGGTAATGGCACAAAATTATAGGGTGCATGGGCGACAACGCCGCTTTCATTTTCTAGCATTGGTTTGCCTCCTCGCCAACCGTTTTCCAGGTTAAAGCTTGACATTTTCGGTCACGGATGTCTACCAGTCGTAAATCATAACAATAAGCTAATCCATTCTCAGGGTGATATTTCAAATAATGCCGCACCCGCACCCGCAAAGGCAAATCACTCTCCTTTGCTTCATAGGGAAGGCGTAAAGTTGCGCCACGCTCTTCACTGATGATTGACCAGCCTGGCCCGTCTAAGGTTACTTTAGTACCCCACAAAGGCTGCCATTCATCAGCAGTAAAAGGCAAAAGACTAGGTTCAGACTGCTTTTTATGATCTAAGAGCAATCGCGCCTTGAATTTACGTCCCTTGTCGTTCGTTTGCCAGAGATAAAATTCACCCCGCTGACTAAACAGCCGGAGTTCTTGCACATATTCTGGCTGTGCCAGTTCCGGTATAATTTGGTCAGGTTTATATCTGTACCATACTAACTGATAGTCCAGATACAAAAGAAGCCAAACCACTTTGTCAGAACCGGGCTTACAAAGTTTTCCATAAGCCCATTTTAACCGATCAGTTAATTTCTCAAGGGCAAAAATATAAGGTGTATTTCGGCTTTTGCTTTCTAGGCCACTTATTAGTTCAGTAATCGGCTTAGTTTGTACCATTCTAAACGCCTCCACCAAATTTCCGGTAAAGTTCCAGATTACATTCTTCCAACCATTCGACTGGGGAAGAACTTTCGACAAAAAGCAATTCCTCTAGGTGTTGAGGGTCAGGGCTATTGAACTTCCAATGATGATGTGACCCTGAAACTGGCTCTACCCAGATCATTTCGGCCTCTACCCCTCGTAGCCTACCTCGTCCGATATTTGCGCCTCCACCTATCGGCAGGTCTCCAACCCACATATCTTTAAGAATCTGAAGTAACAATCCAATTTCAGCTTTAGCCGGGCGAGATAGCCGCCAGCGTAGTTGCCAGCTTGCAGGTCGGGCCTGACTACCCCAGACCGGGGCTTCCTCGAATAAAAAGCCACTCAGTACGCCACCGCTCAAACGGTCAATTTTTATGCGCGATTGTACTTCCGACACGCTATTTTTCAGCCAACTCTCCTCGACTCTTAAACGCCCTGCTTGTTGGCGGGGAGGTAACTTTCGCTTCTCATCTGACTCCTCCACAAAGCCGAAAAGAGCATTGATAAACTCTTTAGCAATATCCCGGTTTAAAACGCCTAGAGTATTAGCAATACGTTCAGCCCGATGGCGCATTACCCCGGCGGTGCTACTTCCCGGTACAAGTGGACGAAGATAAGCCGGTTCTGCCGGGTCAATTTCGGTAAGTTGACTGGCATCAGGTCGGTTCAAATCTTCGGTGTAAGCTCGAATTAGCATAGAACTACTCAGTTCAAAAGTAGCAATAAGTTCAAAATAGGCTAAACCGCCTTTTAATTCAGACAGGTTTTCCCCGGCTCGGCTGGGCGCGTTATTCTTCGGCTTATCCCGGCGCAGCCAAGTCAAAGTGTGAAGTGGATTGCGAAAATCCAAATCCTGCACTTGCCACTTCTCTACTCGACCTAAGCCCAGCCCGCGCCGGGTTCTGGCTCCTAGACGGATTTCACCCTGTTCAAAAGCTGCCAGTAGCAAATTTAGCAATTGTTTTAGACGAGTTTGCTCGCCTATGTAAGCCCGTCGTATAACTAGTTCTAGTCGAATTTCAAAAGTAGTACCGGGCCGAACTACTTCTAGATCATACTTGAACTGGTCTTCCGCTTGCCCGGTTTCGGCTTTAATCTTCACACCATCCCGTACCGTGACCAAGGGGTTTAGGGCAAAGGCATCCTGGAAAAGCAAGGCACTCTGATTACCTTCATCTTCGATTGCCCCGAAAAGAGTTAGTAAGCTTGCGACCTCTCGTTCTCGTTCTCGTTCTTTCCGCTCTGCCTCGGTCAGTTTCGCCAAATAATCGTCGGAGAAGGTTAACATAGGCAGCTTACCGGAAACATCTGGCAGTAAAAAACTTGCCAGATAGCTTCGGCAGACCCCTGCCAGTGAGCTACCTGGTATAAATAGCGAACCATCCCCAGCCCGCGCCAGCAGCATATCGGTTTCAGCCGTCTGACCACTTCCAAAATGGGCCGCTGTCTCCAGACGGTAGGTTCCCCAAGCTACTACTCGTCCAACTACAACTTCATCCTCTTTTGTAACTGGTTTGGTTTCAGGTTTTTCAGATTTAATTGTCATAGCTTCCTTACTGCTTTCTAATCGGGCAGGTTACGCCGCTTTTTGGATAAAGTATCAAGCAAGGTGTACAAGTAAGCTTTGATAAGCCGGTTCAAAAGCGGCGAATTATCGGCAGTTTGCCAGTTAATATAGGAATAGAGTTCTCTTAGCTTTGAATTATTCAAAAAGTTGCCAAGTAACTTCTCATCAAAAACTTCAACGGTTGGAAGCTCACTTAGCAACAAAGTAAGCGTGTCCAGCAAACTTTTGTGGTTCTTATCACGTACCCGTTCCAATTGGAGACGAGCGGTTGAACGCAACGTTTGCAACTGGGCCATTGCTTTTTCTGGTTTATCCATATTGCGTACTACCATAAGCAACCGCCCCAACAAAGCTGGTTTAATATATTTTAGCCCGGATTCAAACGCATCTTGGTCATTTTCCGGTTCTTCGGATGGATGTTCTGGTAAAGTAGGGTCTCGTGTGGGAGCAAAATCTTCAGCCGCCTGCATTGCTGCTGTTTCGGTACGACGCAGCAGTTCTTTTTCTAGTAACTGTACCAACACTTGATTTACTTCCGGCGGACAATTTTCTTCCGGTGGTTCCACCTCAAGTCTTTGCGATTTAGACCACCCTAAAGACTCACTATGACCATGCCAATTGAGGACAAAGCGACCAAAGCCCTCACCTTTACGTAGCCCCAAGCCAGACCTTTCCGCCCGTACTAGATTCAGGTGCTGACTCGTAGGCACTTTGAAAATAAAAGTACTCCCTGCTTCCAAAGCGGACCACTGTAAGCGTGGCAACCGCCAGACCGAAGAGTAATTGCCCAATGTCAAGTGCCGAACATAATATTTTTCCAGTTCTAATTCTCCGCTTGATAATTTCAACAATTTAGCTAGCCGCTCTGTAGGAAATTGTTCTTTGAAAAAAGGCGAAGCTACATAGCCAGTTTGTTGCTCACGCAGCAGTAGATGAGAAGTCAGAGTCAAAACCAAATGACCCTCGTCTGTAGTTATAGATTCCGACCCGGCAATTTCACGCTTGAATTTTTCTAATCCCAGTAGTTCTAAACGAACTGAACCGCCGTACTGAGTAGCCCGCGAACGTCCCAAACGTAGCATAGGTGGTTCATCCTCCCATTTCAACTGCTGGTAAAACTTTTCCAGTTCAGCTTTAGGGCCAAGAATTCGACCTTCAAAACGTTGTCCCGGTTCAAAGGCTTCGTAAACAAAGACCGCTCCGTTGTTCGCACCTTTCAAGGCTCTACCCGCCAGACGGTTATCCCGCCAAGTATGATAATGATAACGAGTTTTAACCGTTTTAACCGTTTCCGTTCTATCATCATCATTAGAGTTGTCCGAGTAAAGCACATTGTCTGCAAACGCCACAAACCCTTTTAATCTCTCAAGTTGCTCATTCTCGTTTAGCTCAGGCTGGTTCTTAATATATCGAGCCGCCAAATCGTAATATTTAGATTGGTTGGTCTTTTCTTGTCGTAAGGAAATGGGAGCGGGCAAAAGACGTACTGGTAAGTCAGAGGGTAGCCCGGTCAAGCATGGGTAAGCGTTGAGGAATATCAACTCGCCGTGCAAAAACCACCTCATGAAATCCGGGTTCACGTGTGGGGTAGACAGGTTCTCTTTTCTGATAAGCAACTGAGCTAAAGCCCCCCAGACGGCACTGCCCGGAATATAACCCTCGCTCTGTACTAGGTTTGGGTCGCCCTCGCGGTTACTAAAAATCGCAGGGTGAGATAATTCAAAGGAATAGGTCAACTGGTAAGTTATCATTGCTAGTTGCTTCCCCCTTCTACTTTTTGGCTCAAGCGAGACAACGCCTCGGCGGTCAAATCGTATTCCCCGTCCATCAGTCGTACCTGTACCTCGCCTAGTCCGCGATTGCGCGAAAGTCCCATACGTCGTAACGCAGCGCAGACTAGAGCCAACAGATTGAGCAGAGCAATTTCATCAGCTTTGTCACTAGGTGGCTGTTCCAAGAATAAATTAGCCCGAAATAGTAATTGACGATTTATAACCCTGCTCACCCGTAGCGTTTCTGGAAGTGAACCACCACTGAGTCGCCCCATTGCCGTTTGAGCGCGAAGACTGGTGAAATTAGCCAGTACCGCTTCTCGCCCAAAAATAGTCCTCTCTTTCTTAGTTGCCCAATCCAACCAGCTTTCTAGCTTGGTGGCATTTTGAAGGTGTCCATCTTCCAGTTTTAACCAACCAGAAAAGGATTGACCGGGCCGTCCAAAAAGTTGGTCAATTTGTTCTGGTCTAGCAAATTCCTCTAAACCAGACAGGGTTAGGGCTTCACTCAATTCTTTAGCAGCTTCTCTCAGACAACCTTTAAGTCGGCGGGCTGGTATGAGTGGCAATCCGGTGCTAGTATGGCTGATACTGCGATCTATCCCGCCTAGTTCACCCTCGCCTGTTCCTGGCGCAGTATCGCTCAGAAGTTTAATTTCAACCAACAACGGCATTGGCAGTCACCTCCTCTAGTTCTATAGGGTTAAGTAAAAATCGAGGGCCTCAATGGGGTCATAAAAGGGTGTCTTTGAGCCAGACCAGCCATTCTTTTGTATTCCCGGCCACTCTGGTAATTCCCGTCCACGTAAAGTGGACTGTTCGAGAAAACGTCCGGTTGCGTCTGGCCCAGCCGCCAGAGCCACGCGCAAATCTTTGACCTGAGAACGCGACCATCGTTCGCTGTTTTGGAAAATAGCAATTGCTTCTCTAAAACGAGACCAGCTTTGCTCATCTTTCCTAGTAGAAGGTTCCACCCGCCAGGGTCTTCGATATAGCTTTGACGTATCGTGGCGTAGTTGCTCCAGAGTTCCGGTCAACCCTCCTAGCAAAATCTGGAAGTCCAACCAGCTACTCTTCTCTTCCCCTGATTGACGGCTGGCTTTTTTAGCATTACTACAGAGTTTTTCGGACAGTTGGTAAGCGCGGGTCAGTGGAAAGTGAGTGCGGGCAATAGCTATCCCGGCACAAGCTGAAAAACGACCATTTTTTAATTGGTTAAAATGGGACAAATAGCAAGCGGCCAAAGTCAGACCAATCCGCCCTTCGCAGACAAAGGTTAAATCATCGCCACCATAGATTAGTGGGCGCAAGGGAAAATAGTGCTTTCCGGTAGGTTTCCCGGTTTTTTTATCACGTACCTTAGCAAGTTGCAAGCCTTTCTTTTCAAGGGCAGGCAAGGCTCTTACTAAGTCTTCCAGGGTTGCTTCCAAGGCTTCCTGAGAGACCTCACGAATTAGTTTTGAGAAGTTACGCAATTCGACCACTAGGTTCTGGTCATCTGAAGCACTTTGGCGCACTTGCCGTAGTTGCTCCCCTATACGATTACCGTCTATATGTACCACCGCTAGATGATTTTCGCCTTCGCGTCCGCCCAACTCGTCTAGGTCAAGCGGAAACTGATATTTATCTTCAAGAAGCTTGGCGAAAGCTTCTTTTAGGTTAGCCTCAGAATGGCTGGCCTCTTTATAGCGGCGTATTGACCCGGCAGACAACCATTCTGGTTCAGGATGTCTCCTCTGTCCGGCGGCAGGCTGTCCTGTGGTGGCGCAACTGCGGGTAATACTCAGACCAGGACGTACAAAACCATTCCAGCCCTGCTCTTTTAACTCATAAAGTTCCTTTTCGGCAGTCTCTAGGGCCAGTTTCAATCCAGCAGAAACTTCGCAGACCGCTGCCAAGAGTACCAAAGCCGGAGCTTCTTTTATTAGGAGACTACTATAGTAGCTAACAAAATCTTTGGCTCTATCTTTATCCCGAAAGAGAATAGCGGCATTGCCACCTCCACTAAACAACAATTCCGCCTGTAACTCCTGCCCATTAGGTTCTAGTATTTGGGAAGGCTGAGTCGTTTTCCAGTTGTCAACTTCCACTCTCGCGGTTAAGTCCTTATTGAAGCGTGTACTCAGCCACTCTTGGAGGTGTCTACTCAACCATTGTTCGGTAGCCTGCTTTACGATATAAGATCCACCAACAGCCTCACGCAATCGGTTGCTGGCAAAAATATAACTTTGGATTGAGCCACATTCCAATAAGGTCAGATAGTATGACATGGTTATTATCCTTTGTGCGAATTAGCTAGGGTTTAAGAATACGCTTGAAAGCACCTTCTAAGTTGCTTAAATCTTCCTGACCCAACAAATACAACTTGAAATCATTGCCTAGAAAATCATTTCGCAGATCTTGGCGGATTCCCTCGACCACATCACGACCCGCCAATGTAACTACTATAGCTCGGGCCTCCTCCCCACCCAATTGTCTGGCTCGCTGCCATACTTCAAAAGCTTTCAACTTTATTTCGCGCCGACCCTTTTCATTCTTGTCTGCCTTACTGGTTCCATAACCCATAGTAGTGCAAGAGACTACAATTAGTTCGTAGCCGCGCAATAGCACTACATCCAGTTCCATTCTATCGGAACTGCCCCCATAGATAGCTTCTACATTGGGAAAGCACTCGGTAATAGGCACAAAAGGTTTTAGAAATTTTTCGTCACCCTTTTGCTTGGACAAGTGGTTAAATACAACCTGTTCCAACCACCCACCCCGGAGAAATTTTTGAGAGATCTTGTTTAAAGTATCTATTTTATCCCAGCTAAACTCGCTACCTAGAAAAAAGAGCGCGGTAGTTAGCGACTCAATTTGAGCAATAGACGGCCCAGGGGTGGCAACTGGAATTTTCGAATTGTTGTTGATAAGACTTAGATAAGTCTTATACTGGTTGTCCTTACCCTTATTTATTAAGGGCTCAGCAGCCAGAGCGTAAATTGCTTCGGCTAATGGCAGATAAGCAGATAGATCTTCAGGCTTATCAACACGTTCGCAATTGTGTAGCTCGATCAGTTCTTCTAGGCTCAACTTAACCAAATCACGTAAGTCACCTGCTCGCGGTTCTTCGCGTCCGCGCTCATCGTCGTATCTCAATTTGAACCAATCTTGGTCAAGGTAGGAAATTTCAACCTTGCGCCCGTTCTTCTTCAACTGTTGGACGGCGCGGTAGGTATAGACAGCCATAGTTTTGCGCCCACCAGTATAGTTCAGGTGAATTTCTTCGGGTTGGCGGCTAGCTCTTTCCAATCTGGTGATTTCTGAGTGTAAAAGCCCTTCTAGCTCATAACTATTGGCGGTGTCTTTCACTGGACAAAGTATTACCTCTCCTTTCCAACCCTCTTTTTCTAAAGCTTGGATAGAAAGCCTTAATCTTTTGGCAACTTCCGCCGTTCCTTGAATACGGTCATTACTGGAAGAATGAATCAGCAAGATATTAGAGGACAAGTGCCCTTGTGAAAGGAGATAGCGAGCTACTACATAATTGGGTAGAGGATTGCCACCAACTAACAGAATCAGAGTTGACATAGTTGTATTACCTTACATTTTGCTTGTTAAGACCATTGACATTCTAACCTAAAACCAGCAATTACGCTATTGTATTTTTGGTACAAAATCGGTATAATTGGTACTAGGAACCCGAAATTAAAAACCATCCCAAACTTAGTGATATGCAGGTTCAATTTCTAGGAAATATGAGTACCTTTGGGACATTCTTTTCCTTCCGGTTCCCCTACTAACATCATACAATACCGTGTCAATAGTTTTAACAGCATCGGTGGAATATGTCAAACAATTATCGTGAACAATTAAAAACCTTTCAAAGAAATCTGAAAATTAAAGAAACCTCCAGAGTCACCTTAGATTTGATTAAACGACCCTCTGAATTACGGCAACAGCAACTTGAAACGCTCCTGCAAGAAGCCTACCAGCTTAAATCTGATATAGAACGAACCCTTATTTCTACTACTAGCCCAACTGAACGTACTAGGTTGAATCGAGAGCTTGAAGAGGTTAATAAGCGGATAAACGAGTTTAGATACGAATGTGGCGAACAACCACTCGATTATCGAACACCGAGCCGACCTGAGATAGCCACCACACGCCCACGCAATTACTTTCCTTTAGAACCTATAGAACCTAATTCTTTATTTCAGGCCCGACCCGGTGAGCTTAATAAGTTGGGTAATATATTGTCTAAGCCCTCAGTACGGCTTGGTTTAGTTGGAATGGCCGGAACAGGTAAAACCGAGCTGGCCTTGCAACTAGTGAAGAACCAGCAGGCTAATTTTTCGGGAGGCGTGTTTTGGACAAGCCTTGAGGAAGGAGGGCAAGCGGCTGTAATCCGGGCTATGGCTGAATTGGGAAATAAAACCGATTACCCGCCTCCTGATGACAATCCAGCCGACCCCCAAAACGAACGAAAACGGGCGGTCTGGTTCTGTCGGTATCTGGCAAAAAAGCCCAATGCGCTCCTGATATTAGACAATGTGGAAGAACCAAATAAATTTGGACTTTACATTAACGAACTGGCCGGAGAACCAATCAGGTGTTCTATTATTTACACCACTCGTCTTAGCCAGCCTTCAGCCCACCCGTCCGAAAACAAAATGTATACAGTGGGAAGGCTGGAGCAGAAGCAAGGGTTGGCTCTACTCTTACCTGGATCAAAAACCTTAAAACCGAATGAAAGGGTGTCGGCCATTGCTCTCTACGAAAAGGTTGGTGGCTTACCACTGGCCTTAGTGCAGTTGCAAGCTTTGTTAAGGGATAATGATTTACAACCATCTGAATTGCTGGCGGACTTGCAGGATCGCACTACCCTGCAAGTATTGGATGAAAGAGCGGAAGAGCGTTCACTTAGGGTTATTTTCAAGTTAATTTTAGAAAATTTGAAACAGAAATCGCCGGAGGCTTTGCCTCTTTTTAAGCTGGCTGCTCATTATCCGGCTACCGACCAGATACCGCTTTGGTTACTCGGTTTGGCAACTGCTTTGGAACTGGATAAAAATGTATCTCCCCAAGTTTTAGCGCAATTAAAAAACCTCAGTCTGTTGGAAACTTTCAAACCTGAGCATGGGTATCGCTATGTACGAATACATCCTTTAGTAGCAGAGTTTGGGAGAGGTCAAGTTAAAGAAGAAAGACAAGCGGGAAGTGAATTTTTGGAAGAAGCAGCCTTGCGGTTGGTGGCGGAATTTTTGGATTTATCCCGGTTGGAACACCGAGCCAACCAGGGACATTACTGGGAGTGTCTGGAACAGGTACGCCTTGCTCAGAAGTATGCCCGGAAGTTAAGTATAGTGGCAGCGGAACGCCTAGCCGAAGTAGAAAAATGGCTGGATCGGGAAAGTACACTCCTAGCAAGTAGGGATTTGTGGCCGAATAAACTACCCGCTCTATTTTACCAGCAAATGTACAACCGGGCGGTTGAGAAAGGGTGGGAAGTTTCAGCCTTGAACCGACCGAAGATACTATGGTTGCGTTTGCTAGAACCAGTTGGGTCAGAAAGTCTATTGTTGTTACGCCTCCTAAAAGGACACACCGCCCCGATCAATAGTGTAGCCTTTTCCTTAGACGGTAAGTTTGCTTTGACCGGATCGAGTGATAGAACCGTCCGCTTATGGGATACTGCTACCGGCAAGTTAATCAATTCTTTTGAGGAACATGCCTTAAATGTGAATTGTGTCGCCTTCTTCCCAGATGGTAAACAGATAGGTGTAGGTTCAAGCGCGAAAATTTATCTTTGGGATATAACTACAGGTAAACTGGTGCCAGAAGTAAATGTGAAAATAAATAAAGATGAGGATAACAAAAAAAGCGACCTTTATAGTCTTGCAATTTCACCAAATGGGAAATCTATTTTGGTTGGTTTTTATGGAGAAGCCCATCTTATAAGCCTAGAAAATGGTGATTCGACTATCTTTACGGGACAAAGAGGTTATATAAGAGGAGTTGCTTTCTTCCCAGATGGAAAGCGCATAGTCACAGGAGCAGGAGACGGCACTATATGGGTATGGGATACCAAAAGTGGAGAAAAACTAAAAACTTTTGAGGGGCATACCGATGCAATTCGCAGCTTGGATACCAATATTATGTGCCAAGTGTTAAGTGGTGCAGAAGACTCGCAGGCTCGCTTGTGGGAAGGAAGTGGAGAAAGTTGTTTCATAGCCCACCATAGCGGCAATATTACCAGCGTTAGCTTTTCGCCAGATGGAAGAATGGGTATCACAGGTTCAGAAGATCACAGCGCTTGCTTGTGGAAATTTGACAGGGATATACCTTTTGCCCGCTTAGATGGACATCGAGGCGAGGTCAATAGTGTGGCTTTTTCCGGGCTGAATGGGGAGCTAATCGCTTTGACCGGAGGAAGTGATAATGAGGCTATTCTATGGAAGGTAGAAGAATTGCCGATAGAAAAGGCTCAAAAAGAGCAGTTACTTCCCGAACAACTTAAATATGGCACTTTTTCACCCGATGGTGCAGTTCTCTTTACTGCAACAGAAACACGTAGTCCAAATGAGATAGAAAGGCAGAAATTAATTAGTTGGGAAGTATCTAATAACACTTCCCAACAAAAAGTTTTCTCGTTGGAGCGTTCTCATACTCAACCGATTACCTGTATCGCAGTTTCAAGCGATGGTAGGTATGTGTTGACTGGCTCACAGGATGCCTTCTTTATCGTTTGTGAGTATCCTAGCGGAGAGTTGCCTGCTTTCTTTAGCGGCGATTTAATCTCCGATGAAAAGTTACATAGCAGAGAAATTAGTGATGCTGCTTTCTCGCCCGACAATAAGTATATTCTGACAGGTTCACGTGATGGAACTGCTCGTTTGTGGTGCCTAGAAGGTAGTAAATTAGTAAATATTTTTGAACATGACCAACTGATTAGCAGGGTAGCTTTTTCGCCTGACGGAAACTCTGCCTTAACCAGTACAGAAGATGGTATCTTACGGCTATGGAGCCTAGAGAATTACAATTTATTACAGAAATGGGAAGGTCATACTGACGAAGTCAGCAGCTTAGCTTTTTCACCGGATGGCAAGCTACTTTTAAGTGCAGGTAAGGATGATAAAACTTTGCACTTGTGGAATCTAATCAAAGTGCGGGAAAAAATGGAACCACTTCTTTCTCTAAAAGGCCACAAAGAAATTATAAAGCTGGTCTCATTCTCACCCGATGGTAGTTTAGTCTTGAGTAGCGATAGTGGTTGTCAGGTAAGGCTTTGGGATACGGCTACGGGTAGACTATGTGGAGCCTATATTACAACCTATCCAGTTTTAGCTGTTTGGTGGTCATTGGATAGCCCTAGATTGGTGCTGGCTGATGATGGTGGCTCATGTTATCGGCCCCATTTCTACCAGCTTCAGCTTGAAGGTGATGGCTAGAATTAATCTAGTACTCTGTCACTTTACAATCTTGCTCTTATCATACAGTATATGATAACACCTATTATCAGATTTAATCTAACAGTGCCTTGATTAAGGCTTCCCTAGCATCGGAGTAATAAAGGACGATTATCTTCATTGCCATGTCATCCGATAAATCGTTGAGTTGACGACGGGCCGAGATCGGGATGAGCAAGGTGGTAGCTCCCTTTTCGACGGCCAGTTCTGCCACGCTCACCGCATTGTAAATGGGATCGAGACCGCCACCTAAGTTTAGGCCACCGACTGCGGCAAGACCACCTTTTAGGCTTTTGCCTAATAGTGCGCTACAGAAGGCCAGCAGTGCGGGGAGGCCCAAGAAAGAACCGCTCTTGGAACTGTCGAAGGCACGTAACTGGACGGTAATTTCGTGCTGGCGGGGGTCGCGGTCACCGACTAGTTTACGGGCTTGGGTTAAGAGGTTTTGCTCGGCATACTTCACGCTCTCCCGGAACGGGCCGGGGGCTGGTATATTGATAATTTTTACCCCTGTACCCGGCCCTTCGTTTACGTCTATGCGGTAGAGGCCGGGGTTTTCATCTGAACCACCGGGGCTGATAGCCCATACTTGGCCGGGGGGTAGGGGATCGCTGGAGATGGCTTCGTCACTCTGAAGTTCGGGAGTAGCCACGAACTGCTCCAAGCCCTCCTCGCCCATTTGGTAGCTGAAATGGGTGTTGCGAAACTCGGCACTACCGATCCGTTTCTGTTGTTCCTTCACCCGGCGGCGACATTCTAGGGCTAGGCGGACGGCCCACTCTATTTCTTCATCTCGGATATACATCTCCCGGTTGGGATAGAGCAGTTTTAGTAGACCGTTCACTGTCCGGTTGACGGCGGTGGTATCGCGGCCACTTAAAGCACCACCATAATTTACCCGGCCTCGAATGGCGGTTAGCGGGTTCTCTGACCGGAGTTGCGCCCAACATTCCGATAAGAAATCGCTGACTAGACCAAAGTGGCTTGTGAAAAGTGAAGAATCTAGCTTAGGTATGTCCCAACCCGGCAGGTAGGCGTGGATTCTATCCATAAAAGCGGTGTCATTCCGCATTTCAGGTGGGAGGGGGCCGAAGAGATGACCGATGCGCTGTTGATGGGCTACATCTACCTCAAAATTGCCCACCATTACGATGCTACCACTGGCCCTAATACTCTCGCGCCCCCGGCTAAACTCGCCTGATTCCATGTAGCCCTTCATGATGTTTACGCCGTCCTTCTGATCGAAGGAGACACCAGAAACTTCATCGAAACAGACTACATCATATTGGCAGACTAGGCCGCGCTGCCCGTTCGCGTTGTTGACGAACATACGGGCTACCGTTGCTTTACCCCCTGACACCAGATGAGAATAAGGCGAAACTTGCTGGAAAAGGTGCGATTTACCCGTACCACGTGGGCCAAGTTCCACCATATTGTAATTGCGCTCCACAAAGGGAACCATTCGCAATAGCAACACGTCCCTAGCTCGCGAGGAGAGCATCGCTGGTTCAAAACCGACGCTGCGGAGGAGAAATTGCTTCCATTCTTCAATAGTATATTGCTCGCGCCCACGTGCCATATCTTCTAGTACGGTGCGCTTGGAGAGTTGGATGGGACGCACCGCCGTAATACCGAAAGGCCGTCCGGCTTTCTCTAGGGCAATCGCTGCGTCATATTCCAACTGGATTTCGGCATAGAAACCGCCAGTCAGCATCCGTTCGTTAGCACTAACCGTTTCGGTATCCACCCGCACATCATTTAAGCGCAAACTAGGTAAGGTGGCAAGATAGGAGTCGGTGGCGGTGTCTAGTCGAGTTGTCACCAGATCTATTAGCTTGACCGAGCCTTGCTCTCTAGCTCTTGATTTGAATAGCTCTTCCTCACCGGGCCGGATGGTGCGCTCCCGCATCTGCCGCTCAACCACGCTTAAACCCTCGGCTATTTCGGTTTCATCGGTGCTGGCGCAATAGCGGCCCAGCAAAAACTCACCCACGTAAGTAGGCACGGGATATTGCCCCCGGAAGCGCAGGGCTAGGTCTTTGCGGACAATGTAACCGTCGAAAGCTCGCGCCGCCAACTGGTCGAGTGCGTCGAGTTCCATAGATTAGCCTTCCCTATCCTCCCACCGTAGTTGTTGCCTGTTTGATAATCTTGCCTTCTGCCGAAAGCAACACGATATGAACCGCGTTACCTTCCAGTTCTTCGTCCGTTACCAGCACCGAGAAAGTCCCATCTGGCCCAATGCTTTTGGGAGCCTGTATTAGTGAGCTATGCGAGTCGTTAGCTTTGGTGCGAATGTCCAGCACTACCCCGGCAGGTGCATCTCCGCTTATTTTAACCGTGCAACGCAATCTTCGCCAGACGATGCTTTCGATGTTAACGGGTTGTTGGCCCGGCGCGTTGCCCGGTTTGCTTACGGTCAACACCGGAACGATACATTCTTGGGGGCTGAGACCGCCATGCTCATACTCTTTTCCAGCCTCATAGCAACAAATCCCCGGCGCAAAAGCTACCAGCACGTTTTTATCCCAATGCCATCCCACCTTCTGCTGATCGGTGGCAGAGCCTTCTTTTAGTCTGGCGCAGCGTCCTTTTCGGATTACTGTCAGGTGTTCGGGCAGTTCGGCTTTGGGCAAGCCTCCCGGCAAGAGCAACCAGCCATGATCGGTGACGACAATTACCTTCTGCCAACCCCAATTCAACAAACTATTGATGCGTTCGTCCAGTTCGAGGATTTCACCCTTGATGTGGCGAGCCAACTTCCATTCGTGGGTATGTCCATACACGTCAATTGCGCCACACTCCGTCCAAGCTTTACCCGACGACGGCTCGCCCAAATCTTGGCCCTTGAGTACCTGATAATTTGCTTGCTGTAAGAGTTTTTGCAACACCGTAATATTGACGGTGGAACCTCCAATGGCGGCGGGTTCCAATTTCGGCTGTTTTTCCCCGGTGATAAGACTGGCTACCGGAGAAATAGCGGGTTTAGCGGTGGCCGTTACGGTGGGCAGGGCGGAGAGGTGGGGCTTGACCTGACAAAGTAGCCCTCGCTTTTCGAGGACTGTTGCCAATTTTTGCCCCACATCAAAGCGCAAGCCGTCGCTAAAGAGTAAACAAGTGCCTGCTTCCAGTTCTGGCAACTTACCTGACTGGTATTCCGAAGCGGCTTGAACCGCTTTTTGCATGGCATTAGCCCCATTTTGCAGCCAAGGACGGTAAAGCGCGGTGATTGCCGCCTTGACCGCCGCTACATCTGGTCCAGTCTCTACCCCGGCCAGTGCGTCCAGCATTGCGGCATCCGCTTGCCAGCCCTTGCCGGAATAGGCCGCTACTACCTCATCTAAGGTTGTGCCGCTCACAGGTTGTCCGGTCTCTTGGGCCAAGCGGAAGAGTGGTTCGAGTGCCGCGACCAACGGTGACTGGTTAAGTTTGGCCCAAACCCAAGTGCGGCGAACGCTATGCTCCTGTTCTAAACTGGCAATCTCGGCCCTAGCCTGTTCCGGCAGTTTGTCCTTGAGAGAGAGCAGGCTCTCCCGCAAACGGTTTTCGGCGGTCTCGTTATCCTGCGGCCAACTTTCGGAAAGGGTAGGGAAGAGTTCATTTGGCTGTTGGGGTTTGGCTCGGCGCAATAAACCTAGCAAATGTGGGTAGCTCTGAGGAGCCTCGGCAAAACGTTGCCAAACGGTTTTCCAACCAGAATGTTGTTGCTCTCCCAAGAGCGCAGCGGCGGTAACATCCCCATCTTTTTCAGGGTGAAAGCTATATTTACGTTGACACAGACCACAGAAAGAATCCCATTCGGCTTTGCTGGTATGCTTGACATAGCCACTTGGATCGTTGAGCCATTGCAATAGGTTCTTTACCTCGTCCGGGTTCAGGAGTGCATCAAAGAAAGCAGCCCGTAGCGGTGCTTCTTTTCTCAACCGGGCTACTGGTTCGGCGGTCAATTTCAAGAGAGCGCGTAACAAAGCCTCTTTGGTGGCATTATCTGGGCCAGTCTCGATGCTCAACCCGCCCTCGCTGGCCTGAAGGAATCCCGCCACCGTCCATTCTTTGCCGTTTTTATGGTTCCAAAAGATCCCGCGATATTGCAGTTCGGCTAGAGGTTGGAGCGATTTGGGACATTCTTCCACTGCCCTTAGTTCGGCTTTGCTCAGGCCGGGCAGGTAGATAATCGGGATGGTTCCATCCGGCAGCAGTTCCACCGCACCGGGCAAGGTTCGCTCCAACATACAGCGCAACCAATAAGCCGGGCCGGTCAAGGTCTCCGGTTGGTACTTCCCAAAGGTGAGGATGGGCAATTTCTCTCGGAGCAGGGGCAGCAATTTTTCCCATTGCCGCTCTTTGTCCGTCCACAACACCGCGACTGGTTCGGTCTGATCGTTGTGGTTATAGTTTCTTGCCCGTTTCAAGGCTTCGACCACTTTATCCAGAAAGGTTAAGCCTGTTGATGCTGGGGTATTAATCACATCCATGAGATATTATTCCTTACCGCTCTCTACAGCTTCATACAAGGCAAGTTCGGATATGCTAATTTGGTTACCCGCTATAAAGCTTTTTAACCAGCTTGAACCTACTTCAAGGAGGTGGAGTTTTATTAAAGCACTGGTGTCCAGAAAGATCAGACTCATTAAAATCTGTCCTCGCGATCTTCGCTTAATATTTCGGTGGTAGTTTTAGCACCGGGTGGCAGCTTCAAATTACTCACATCCACTTTCTCTATTTCGGCTAGTTGTTCGGGACTGAAAACTGCTTTCAGATGGGTTGTTACTTGCTCGGCGGTAGGACGATAAGCTCCCGGTATCTCTAACCGACGGGATGCGGTTACACCGAGCGTTGTTGCCTTTAGGCTGTGCTGCAAGTGTTGGCTCAAGTGGGTCAGAAGTACTAACGACTCCTCTGCTGTCAGTTCCTCTAGCTCTTTCAATATATTTTCCAGTATCGCGCTCATCTCAAATTCTCCTCGATCTTGGTAGACTGATCTCTAGCACAAATCTTGAAATTATTCCACAGTTCGGGCTACCACTTCAATGCCTTCTTCCGGTGGAAAGTCAAAAATGAGGCTTACTTTAAGCTTAAAGCCGGGTATTACGTCCTCGCCGTCTAATTCATCTTCATTAAGATAGCTATAAGGCTTTGGGCCACTAGCTAACCTATAAACATCTACTCTGCGACTGTAAGGATGAATTACCCAGACCAGTTTCACACCAGCTATCTGATATTCCTTAATCTTGGCCTCAATTTCAAATACTCGATCAGATGGTGAGGTGACCTCCACTGCCAAATCGGGGGCAATTTCGGGATAGCTTCTCATTTTCTTGGGTAAGCGTTCCTGACGGATAAAGGAGACATCAGAATAGCGGGAGAGTACTTTTCCCTTCTCTGAACCTTTTTCGGTCTCCTTGCTTTCTAAGAATTTGTATTCCACCGAACCATCCACTACTCGTCCTAGGTTCTTACCGTTGATAAAATTGTGTAACTCTCCATTTAAATTAGAACATATAATTCCATGTTCAAAGGTAGCCATCGGTTCCTCTTCCTCCTCCTCCGACGCTTCGGCTAATTCCAGTTCGTAATGGCTCATGGCTCTTACTCCTTTCTACGGTTGGCACATTGACCTCATGGAGGGCGTATGCAATACGCCCCTACATACGTTTGGTCTCATGGAGGGCGTATGCAATACGCCCCTACATACGTTTGGCCTCATGGAGGGCGTATGCAATACGCCCCTACATACGTTTGACCTCATGGAGGGCGTATGCAATACGCCCCTACATACGTTTGGTCTCATGGAGGGCGTATGCAATACGCCCCTACATACGTTTGGCCTCATGGAGGGCGTATGCAATACGCCCCTACATACGTTTGACCTCATGGAGGGCGTATGCAATACGCCCCTACATACGTTTGGTCTCATGGAGGGCGTATGCAATACGCCCCTACATACGTTTGGTCTCATGGAGGGCGTATGCAATACGCCCCTACATACGTTTGGCCTCATGGAGGGCGTATGCAATACGCCCCTACATACGTTTGACCTCATGGAGGGC
>JACAUC010000482.1 GCA_013390945.1 Candidatus Chloroheliaceae bacterium | reverse complement strand
GCCAAGTCACTAGAAACGTTTCTAGTGACTTTTTTTGCCCACTATTTCAGGGGAAGTGAACGACCAGCACAAACTTTTTCCTCACCCATCTATGTCTTTTTCTTCGACGCTAGTTATTTCGAGATTGCCTAATTCTTGTTCTAGCTCACTCATCTTTTGTTTCATATCAGCAAGGCTTTGTTTGACCTGAGCTACAGTTGTTGCATCAGGGTTATCCCTGATTATAAGTAGTGTGTTATCAAGCGTCTGCGTCACTCGCTTAAACGCCGCAGGAGTAAACCTAACGCGATTTTTAGGCTTCTCTTTTGGCCTACTTTGTGAAAAATCTTTCAATATCGGCAAAACGCCGATATTGTGATTTCCTTCACTATCTGGACGTTGAAGGCTCACCAACTCGCCGTCCAACCTCCGCGCCACATATCTTTGACTCTTGCTTATCAACTTGGCAATTTCGGTGATGGAGAGATTATATTCATCCTGCAATTGCCGGAAAAAGCGTTGCTCATCTACTTCGCTTAATTCTTCCCGTTGGATATTCTCTACCAACATCGCGAAACGTGCTTCTTTATCGCTCATTTCCCGGACAATAACGGGTAATTCGGTTAGACCAGCTATCTGGGCGGCCCGATAACGTCTCTCCCCAGCTATAATCTCATAAATTCCAGGTTCTTTTTCACGAACAATAAGAGGCTCCAATATTCCTCGTTCTCTTATATCGTCCGCCAATTCTTGTAAGGTTTCTTCATTGAAGACTTGGCGTACCTGTTGTGAATTTTGAATTAGATCAGTTATTGGTACGACTAACGCTCCTACCAAACTGCGCGTACTACCCATTCTAGCAAATTGACCAGTCGGGATAGCCTGATTACCAGCAATGGTCTGTTTAAGGCTGCTTTTCTGATATAGTACGGCAAAACCCTTTTTTGATTTTTGATCAGATTCAGACACGGGCTAGAATCTCCTTTGTTAGTGCCTGATAATCTTGGGCCACTTCAGAGTTAGGTGCTAGGGTGGTGGTAGCCTGCCCTTTCAAGGTAGCTTCAAGAATATTCATCCTACGCCTTATGACAGTTTGAAACGCCAGATCCCCCCAATCCTCTCTTATCTGCTTGGTTATCTCTTTATGATAATTGGAACGCCCATCATAAAGAGCTATGAAAACACCCAAGTGCCGAATATGTGGATTAGTATCCTGCTGTACTAATTGAAAGAATTTGGTAAGTTGCGACATACCCAAAAGACAGAGTGGTTCTGGTTGGACTGGAACCAAAAGATATTCGGCTGCCACCATTGCATTTAGCGTGGTAATCGCAAAACTTGGTGGGGTATCAATCAAAATGAAATCGTAGCGATCTTTCAAGGGGTGTAGCTTACGGGTCAAGACACGCTCTCTACTTATAGAAGGCATCTGAAATTCCACCATCGCTAAGTCTACATTGGCAGGGATTAAATCAATGCCCTCTTCTGTCTTTACTATAACCTCTTCGGCGGCTACCGCTTGCTCGGTAAGCAAGGCTTGCATACTGCGCTTGAGATTAGACAGATCCACACCTAGAGATACCGTTAAACTAGCCTGCTGGTCTACATCCACCGCCAGCACTTTGTATCCTGCTTGAACCAAACAAGCCGATAGGTTCAAAACACTGCTGGTTTTTGATGTACCGCCCTTCTGCTGGGCAAGACAAATAACTTTAGCCATCTATTTCTTCTCTTCTCTTTGCGTTCTGTTCCTCTTCTCTTGGTCTGACAGAGCGGAGTTTATATTCTTGTGCCTCAAGTTGCAAGCGGATCATCAACTTTGAAGATAAAACTCACGCTCTTGGCTGCTTTTGCATTTTTAGATTTCCAAATGTTGTGACCACCCTATTTCTCTCAGCATTGCCGAGAGAATTTCGCGCCCGGTCTCCCTGTAGGTAAAATAGATTTGTCTCATTCTCCATAGATACGATCTCCGTCGCTAACCTTTATATTATTACCCGATCTATCACATCCTTTTAAAGATTTATAGAACTGGTCTTTCAAGAGGATTCTATGTTCATTATAGACCAGCCTACATAAAAGGCTCTGTTTCCAGAGCCTTGAACTTCACTAACTTTTCCCATCACCCTA
>JACAUC010000481.1 GCA_013390945.1 Candidatus Chloroheliaceae bacterium | reverse complement strand
TTTAAGCTCTATAGTCGTTCACATTAATGATAAGATTAGCTTGACGCTTATGGGTTTTAACCCACTTTAGCTATTAGACCGGACAACCAGTTGACATTTATTTCCGGTTGGACTACCCGAATTGTAAAGCGAAGGTTCCCGATTTTGAACCTTGCCTAAGCAGCCTTTTGTAGACTGGTCGTAGACTGGTCGTAGACTGGTCTCAGATAGGCAAGAGAAGTACCTTAAATCTTTATACTTTCCTATATAAAGAACTAGCGTTTCTTCTTGCCCAAAGATTGGTTTATAGCAGTAGCGTCAGTCGCCGAGGGAGAGGTCGCCTCTGGTTCCAAGACAGTATCGCCGACACTATTAGCGGTTCCAGGCCACCCTGAAATGGCACTTTCCATTCTATCAACAAATGGTATCGCCTTAGCCTGCTCCTGCTCTCTAAGAATTGGGTTAGCTACATTTTCGGGCAGCTTGGTTTTACTTTCAGTTTTGACGTTAGTAGCCGAACCATTTGTGGTTCGTTGCGACTCCCGCTGACCGTTACCACCGAAGCCTCCCATCAGAGTAGAGAGAAGGTCAATGGGTAGCGGGAAAATAATAGTGGAGTTTTTCTCCGCCGCAATTTCGGTTAAGGTTTGCAGATAGCGCAATTGCATACTTTGACTTTCTGTACCCATCACATGGGCGGCTTGGGCCAAAGAAGTGCTGGCCTGTAGCTCACCCTCGGCATGAATAATCTTGGCCCGCTTCTCACGCTCGGCTTCGGCCTGACGTGCCATCGCGCGTTGCATACTCTGGGGCAACTCGACATCCTTTACTTCAACGGTGCTGACCTTGATACCCCAAGGCTCGGTTTGCTTATCAATGATCCGCTGCAAAATCTCGTTTATCTTGTCCCGCAGTGAAAGTAATTCATCCAGTTCCGACTGGCCCAAAACGCTACGGAGGGTAGTTTGGGCAATTTGGAGCGTGGCTCGGATAAAGTCAGTCACATTTATCACCGCTTTAGCCGGATCATAGACCCGGAAATAGAGTACCGCATTGACTCGCACACTGACATTATCTTTAGTTATTACCTCCTGAGTGGGAATTTCAAGGGTAACTACCCGCAGGTCAATCTTTACAACGCGGTCTAGCACCGGAATAATAAAGAAGAGACCTGGCCCTTTGGCCCCTACTAGACGACCCAAGCGAAAAACCACCCCTCGTTCATATTCCTGCACTACCTTTATAGAATTAAACAGACCAACAATCAAAATTAGTAAGATTGCGCCAATCCAAATCAATCCAGTTCCTTCCATTATTATATCCCTCCTTTAATCTATGACCAGTTCCAATTAAGGGGTGCTTCCGGTAGCGGCTCTACCAACAATAATAAATCACGCTGTTCCATAATCCTTACTCGTCTACCAACCTCTATCTCCGTCGGTTGACCTCTGCCATCCTGTGCCAACAAAGACGCTGCCCATAATTCACCCTCCACCTCAACCGTTCCCCTAAACCCTTGACCTACCGGAGTCATTACCACTGCATTCCGACCAACGATTTCAATTAGAGGCCGGGGTCTCTTTGGATTTTGGTAAGGCAACCTTTGTGCAGACCCCTTAAAACGGGTACGCCAGAGCCAAGTCAACCCCCCAAACAAACCGAGAAGCCCGGTTATTAAAGCCAAGAAATTTAACAGATCCAGCATCAGCACCCCCCTATCTTGTCTCAAAAGAGCCTTTGCTAACCTATTATACTATACGCTATCTGAGATAGGTAGTTCTAAAAACCCGATATTCGACCGAACTATCTAATATATAATTTAGAAATCCCTCCTACATTTCAGGAGGATTTCCCTTCCACCAGTGCAATCTCCGCCTGCCATTCGGCTCTTGACCTTTAACCCAAAATACGGGTAGTGGAACATCAACCGACGGAGCGGCATCCCACAAGATACGGGTCAACTCTCAAAATTCGGGTAGTGGAACATCAACCGACGGAGCGGCATCCCACAAAATACGGGCCTTTCCTCTATATCCGGGTAGTGGAACATCAACCGACGGAGCGGCATCCCACAAAATACGGGTCAACTCTCAAAATTCGGGTAGTGGAACATCAACCGACGGAGCGGCAT
>JACAUC010000480.1 GCA_013390945.1 Candidatus Chloroheliaceae bacterium | reverse complement strand
GGTTGCCGCCAGTTGATTTTCACCTACCACTACTCTTGCCAGATTGGATAGCTCTTCGACTTTGCCACAGCCTTACTTTGGGGCTACAGAATTTGCCAAACGATTGTCAGTGTGTTATTATAATGGCATAGCACCCTCTCAGGTGCGTGATGCAAACGAAGTTTTGTTCCAACAGCTTCTACCTAGGGAGTCGATTGCTCGACTGGATACGCATGGGTTTTTAGTTGGATAAACTGAAATATCTAGTGCTGAAATGTTGAGATAGACACCCACCTGCGCTTGCAGGTTCGAAACCTAGTGGCACACGGCCTGGTAGGGTGTTCGCATTTCTGAAACCGTCTCTTTAATTAACCTCAACTTTAATTAATAACATTATGATTTATCTCTATTACGGCGAAGACCAGTTTACGCTTAAAGAAGAACTTGAGCGGCGGAGAACAGACAGCAGCAGCGAGTTTGATTCAGGCTCATTTATCAGGATCGAAGCCGCTAAAGCAGGCTTTAACATAGATGAGGTGCTAAACGCAGCCCAAGCTTTTTCGATGTTTGGTGAAAAACAACTGGTATTAGTAACCAATTTGATAGAGCGTTTGAGCAAGGGTGGACAGAGCGAAAGCAGTCCTAAACCTAGTACGGCTACTCGTGGTGCAAAGGGCAAAGCTCCAAAAACTCAGACTCCCCGCGAACGCTTTCTGGAATTTATTCCCCAAGCTCCAGCTACCGCCGACCTAATTTTGCTGGAACAAAAGGTAACAAAAGTTGACGTGATTTATAAAGCTATCGAAAAATACGGTGTAGTCAAAGAGTTTGTTCCACCCAAAGAGCGGGCCTTACAGAAATGGATCGAAGAACGGGCCAAGCAGGAGAAGATCAAGCTAGGCTCGAATGTAGCGGAACGGTTAACCCAATATCTTGGCTCAAATCTCTATGCCCTGCACAATGAATTGCTAAAATTAGCCACATATGCTGGAGATAATCAGACGGTGACTACCGAGATGGTGGAAAAATTGACGGCACAGGTTAGTGAAACCTCAATTTTCAAACTGACCGAAGCACTCAGCCGCCGCAACTTGCCAGAGGCAATTCGTCAGTTAAATCGGTTACGTAACGAAACTACCTTGAACCGGGCGGGGTTTACCCGCCAGATTTTTGTGATGATTTGCCGCGAAATTTACAACCTGTTACGTATTCGAGAGATGGATGCGGCCCGCCGAAGTGATTCTGAAATTGCCAGTACGCTCGCTCTACATCCCTTTGTCGTTCAGAAAAGCCGGAATTTGGTTCGCAACTTTAGTGCGGAGCGGCTTGATACACTCTACCACCGCTTAGCCGAACTCGATTACGCCGATAAGACCGGGCGGGGCGACCTTGCTACCCAACTGGAGTTATTGTTGGCAGATATTTGTAACGTTTAGCCCACTGAAATCGTTTCAATTGGTAGGGGGTTACGGTGTAAACCTAACTTTGTACAATTCTTGCAAAAGTTTAACCTTTTTCTAAAATTTGTACTCTAATATGGTTAGGAATGGAACGTCTCTCCTAGAACTTCTCTTTGTTTATTGTTTTTATTTAAAATCGAACCGAAAAAGAAGTGGTTTTTCGGTAAAGGAGTAATCTATGACTCAAAACCTTGGTTCGGCTCCTGTTCAGACAAGTACGGTGGTAGAAGAATTTACCATACAAGGTACACAACTAACCTCCACTATAGGAAAGCTTCTTCATGAAGGGAATGTACGTCGGATTACTGTCAAGCGTAATGGTGAATTGGTAGCGGATATTCCCTTTGCAGTTGGTTTATTGTCCTTTGGGCTGGCTCCAGCAGTAGTTATACCAGGGGCGTTTGGTTTATTGCTAACCGGTTTTACTATTCAGGTTTTACGTGTAAACGAGCAACCTACGACTTACACGGTGGAGTGAGTAACCTTCGGGACAGTGCCTTACCACCAATCTAGCCGAAAGGTTACGCTTTATTCACCTTTCGGTTAGGTTAATTAACTTTAATCCAAATTTTGACAAATGCCTAAGTATTTTTGCATCATCTCAATAAGTAGGGGTTTATTGGAGACCGGACAACCAGTTGACATTTATTTCCGGTCAAGCCACCAATGAGTACCAT
>JACAUC010000479.1 GCA_013390945.1 Candidatus Chloroheliaceae bacterium | reverse complement strand
TGCAATGTCGGGATTGGAAATCCCTCCTACAAGTGGAGGGATGCAATGTCGGGATACAAGGGAGGCTATTTTGCGCTTAGGGCTACAAGCAAGTCGTTGAGCCTATTCACGAAGCTAACCGGGTCTTCTAGTTGACCACCATCGCTGAGAATAGCTTGCTCGAAAAGGATACTTGACCAATCCTCAAATCGGCTCTGGTCGGTTTCGTCTTTTAGACGAACCAGTAACGGGTGTTGAGGGTTGATCTCAAAAATCGGTGGGCTATCCGGTATTTTTTGTCCAGAGGCTTTGAGCAACCGCTTCAGGTTGGCATCCAAGTCATGCTCGTCGGCTACTAGACAGGCGGGTGAAGTGGTTAGTCGGCTAGTTACGCGCACCTCCTTGACTTTGGTCTTTAGAGCGTCCTTCAGGCGTGTGGTTAAGTCTTTGAACTCGCCCGCAATCTTCTCCTGCTCCTCTTTCTCTTGCTGGTCTTCTAGCTTCGATAAATCTACCTCGCCTCTAGCAATAGATTGGAGTGGCTTGCCGTTGAACTCAAAGAGATTGGATACCAGCCAATTATCCACTATATCGGAGAGTAGCAGCACCTCAATCCCCTTCTTGCGGAAAATTTCCAACAAGGGACTATTTTTGGCGGCAGCAAAAGTATCGGCGGTGATATAGTAAATTTTGTCCTGCCCCTCTTTCATCCGGGAGACGTAGTCCTCTAGTGAGACATCTTGAACTTCGCTGGAAGTAGCGGTAGTGGAAAAGCGCAACAATTTGGCGATAGTTTCCTGATTAGCCGTGTCTTCGGCGACACCTTCTTTGAGTGCCCTGCCAAATTCTTTCCAGAAGGTTGCGTATTTCTCCTTCTCACTGACCGCTAGGGTTTTGAGCAAGTCCAGCACCTTCTTGACCGCACCTGCCCGGATGCTCTCGATAATCTTGTTGTTTTGCAAGATTTCACGTGAGACATTCAAAGGTAGATCGTTCGAGTCAATTACACCGCGTACAAAGCGCAGGTAAGAGGGCATCAACTGTTCGGCATCGTCCATGATGAAGACCCGCCGGACATAAAGCTTAACCCCATGGCGGCTATCGCGGTTCCAAAGGTCAAAAGGCGCACGGGAGGGCAGATAGAGTAGCAGAGTGTATTCATACTTGCCTTCCATACGGCTATGCACCCGCGCTAATGGTTCGGTGAAATCATGGGCCACGTGCTTGTAAAACTCGTTGTACTCCTCGTCCGTAATCTCATTTTTAGAACGCGCCCAAAGTGCCGACGCTTTGTTGACTGTCTCCTCTTCGGCGGGTTGATCTGGCTCGGTAGATTCGCGTTTCATCACGATAGGCAGCGAAATGTGATCGGAATATTTGTGGATGATCGAGCGCAGACCGTAGTCACTCAAAAGCTCATCTTCACCTTCGCGCAGATGAAGGGTTACTTCGGTGCCTCGCCCAAGTTTTTCCACCGTCTCCAGCGTATATTCACCCTGTCCGTCCGACTCCCAGAGGATCCCATGTTCCGCGCCAAGCCCGGCCCGGCGGGTTAGCAAGGTCACTTTGTCAGCCACTATAAAAGATGAATAGAAACCTACTCCAAATTGGCCGATTAGGTTGGCATCCTTGCGCTGGTCGCCCGTGAGAGCTTGGAAAAATTCGCGAGTACCCGACTTGGCAATGGTACCAATATTTTCAATTACTTCGTCCCGGCTCATCCCGATTCCATTATCGGAGACCGTAACCGTGCGGGCCTCCTTATTGAACGAGACGTGAATTTTTAGCTCGGTATCATCTTCGTAAAGCGTTGCGTCTGAAAGAGCCTCGAACCGGAATTTATCAATTGCATCCGACGCATTAGAGATCAATTCGCGCAAAAAAATCTCTTTGTTGCTATACAGCGAATGGATCATCAGATCGAGTAGTTGTTTGACTTCGGCCTGAAAGCCTAGCGTTTCTTTCGGTGCAGATGTTTCAGTTGTCATTGTTTTGGAAAAGCCTCCCTACTAGACACGATAATATTACCTCTTTGGTTTATTGTTTTTCCGAATTGTTTATACAAAAAATTAGGCCAGAGTTCCATAGGTATTATGTTAGAGTTGTATTAGACTTATGATCGGGATTGGAAATCCCTCCTACAAACGGGATTGGACAATCGGGATTGGAAATCCC
>JACAUC010000478.1 GCA_013390945.1 Candidatus Chloroheliaceae bacterium | reverse complement strand
CCAGTCTACGACCAGTCTACGACCAGTCTACGACCAGTCTACGACCAGTCTACCCTAATATGCTGAAAAGACGAGAGGTTATCTTTTATGGGCAAGTTTAAGTGGTTAAAAAATCGTTATTTCCTATTAGCTCTTGTTTTTTTAGTGCTAATCTTTTTCATTATACCTTTCTTTACAGACGACAATTCTCTTAATTCGACCTCTGCTATACCCATTAGTCAGGTGTTGCGAGAGGCGGCCAGCAACCCCTCGCCCCTCAAAGAGATTCAGATAAGCAATAGCACCGACAAAGTGCTACTTAAATACAAAGAGGGCAACGATAAGGTGGCCCGACGAGAGACTACTTCGAGTGGCTTTGCTCGTCAACTAGTTAATGCTGGTTATGATTTTAATACCGGCCCGGCCATCACTATCAGCGAAACCTCCAAAGCGAGTGGCATTTTAAGTCTCCTCACCTTCCTTTTGCCCTTAGCCCTTTTTATTGGCGTACTCATCTTTATTATGCGACGCTCGCAAGGTGGGGGCAATCAGTTGCTCAACTTTGGTAAAAGCGGTGCCCGACGCTTCGATATAAGCAAGCCCTCCGTGAATTTTAACGATGTCGCCGGAGTAGAAGAGGCTAAGCAGGAATTAGCCGAAATAGTGGAATTTTTAAAATTCCCCGAAAAATTTATCGCCCTAGGAGCGCGTATTCCCAAAGGGGTTTTACTCATTGGCCCCCCCGGAACGGGCAAGACTATGATTTCAAAAGCGGTTGCGGGTGAAGCCGAGGTACCCTTCTTCAGCATCAGCGGCAGTGAATTTGTTGAAATGTTTGTTGGGGTAGGGGCCAGCCGAGTACGCGACCTCTTTGAACAGGCCAAACGCAACTCGCCTTGCATCATTTTCATTGACGAAATTGATGCTGTTGGACGACGGCGCGGTTCGGGTATGGGCGGAGGCAACGACGAACGCGAGCAGACCCTCAACCAAATTTTGGTGGAGATGGATGGCTTCGACAGCAATACCAATATAATCATGATTGCCGCCACCAACCGACCCGACGTACTAGACCCCGCCCTCCTCAGACCAGGCCGTTTCGACCGTCAAGTTATGGTAGACCTACCCGATATGAAAGGCCGCTGGGAAGTGTTGAAGGTTCACTCCAAAGGTAAGCCGATGGAGAACGATGTCTCCCTAGAGACGCTGGCTAAACAAACCCCCGGCTTTAGCGGGGCGGATTTAGCCAACCTCACCAATGAGGCCGCGATTCTAGCGGCTCGTCGGAATCGCAAAACTATTTCGATGAGCGAATTGGAAGAAGCCATTCTGCGCGTCATCGCTGGCCCAGAACGCAAGAGCCGCTTAATGAGCGAGAAGCAAAAGGCGATCACCGCCTATCATGAAGTAGGTCACGCCCTAGTGGCCCGTATGTTGGCAAACGTGGATAGGGTTCACAAAATCTCTATCGTTTCGCGCGGTATGGCCGCCGGTTTGACGATGATTCTACCAGACAATGACCGTAGATTGGGTACTAAGAGCCAGTTTGAAGACCAAATCACGTGGGGCTTGGGTGGGCGCGTGGCCGAAGAACTCATCTTCAACGATGTTTCAAGCGGAGCCTCGGATGACATTGAGAAAGCCACCAATCTGGCCCGTCAAATGGTCACTCGCTATGGTATGAGTAAGCGGCTCGGCCCTTTAGCCTTTGGTAAAAGCGAAGGAATGGCTTTCTTGGGTGGCGGTATTAGCGAACAACATAATTACTCCGAAACTCTCGCCTACGAGATTGATAAAGAAATTAGTTCCATTATCGCCACCAGCCACACCAAAGCTCTACAACTTTTAACCGATAATCGGGATAAGTTGATCCAAATTGCCGAGCTACTAGTCGCTAAGGAGACGCTCGATGGAGATGAATTTGAGAAGATGTTTGACACTCAACGTCCCCAACCACGTCCCCGTCCGCTCGGTTTAGCAACTTAGTTATTAGTGGTTAGTGCTTAGTGGTTAGTCTTTAGTGGTATCATCTTAGTAAGTAGGGGTTTATTGAATAAACCCACCGCAAACTGGTTTCATTTTGGGCGTATGCAATACGCCCCTACCACGATTTATTGAGATGATACCTTTAGTGCTTAGGCAAGGTTCAAAATCGGGAACCTTCGCTTTACAATTC
>JACAUC010000477.1 GCA_013390945.1 Candidatus Chloroheliaceae bacterium | reverse complement strand
GTAGGATATGGCTCCGCCCATTGATCTTCCCCTACCCCGATCATCAAACCTCGCCCCCGTCCCGTAGGATATGGCTCCGTCCATTGATCTTTCCCTTACCCCGATCCTCAAACCTCGCCACCCCGTAGGATATGGCTCCGCCCATTGATCTTTCCTTACCACCCGTCCCTTCAGGTGAGGTGCAAGCCAATAATTTAATTTTATGTTAAAATCCTGTTTAGAGTTTTCTCGGCATTTTTCAAAAGTCGTTAACCATCAAAAATACACCACTACCTGACAGGGGGGGTGTTTGAGTGAGGAGAGTACATGCTGCAGGATTTGACACTTGATACTTTAAAGCAGGCCGCCACCCTATTTGCAAAAGAGTTAAGCGAGTCACCGATCCCTGATTTCTATGGCGCAACGGACGATAAAGCGATTGGTGCATACATAGAGCAAAGATTTAAGCTCTATCTCGAAGAATTGTATGTCTTTGTTCGGGGAAATGCCGATAGTATTGATCTTCCTGAACTAGAGGTGGACTTTAAGGCTACTTCCACCAACCAACCTCAATCCCTATCTCCTTTCAAAAATGCCAGCCAAAAGGTGTATGGCTTGGGATACCACCTCTTGATTTTTGTCTATTCCAAAACCGATGAGGATTCTACCCGTGCGGCTAATTTGGAGATAAAACGCACTCTATTCATTAAGCGTGAGTATACGGCAGACTGGCAAACTACCAAGGGCATTATAGATATTTTAGACCTAGAAGGAAATGTGGACGATTTAGTCGCCTTCTTAGAAGAACGTAACCTGCCTTTAGATGAGATCGGTCGGGTCGCCTTAGCTAATCGAATCATCGAAAAAAGACCCAACTTGGGTTACTTAACCATCTCAAATGCCCTACAATGGCGGCTACAATATTCGCGAGCTATCCAGCAAGCAGGCCAAGTAGTCGGTATTGAAAATTTAGGTGACTAAGGCCGGAAATTTATTCCCGGTCGGTCTAAAATGTAAAACTGGTTTGGTATCATCTCAATATTTTGCGGTAGGGGCGTATTGCATACGCCCAATGTGAAATATTGGGATAATACTTTAGTTTGAACCTTGCCTTCATTAATTAGGCTGCCACTGATGTCACTCTATCAGAGGCATAGCTAAACCGAACCGCTTGTGGCACAATCCAAGAGCGCAACTTCCAGAGGGAATTTAGGCGATAAAAAGGATAGGCCGAATCGAACTTAATCGGCTCACCCCGATCAATAATAGCCACCTCCACCCCCGCCGCGTAACCAGCCCGCACATCGTCCATACTATCGCCTACTAGGAGTGCCTCATGAGGTGCTACGCCCATTCTTTCTAGGCCCAACAATATTCCGCTAGGGCAGGGCTTGGGACGAGGCGCATCTTCGCTACACGAGACAATCTGGTTGAAACAACCGGGGTTAAGATGGCGGTTGAGCAATTTTAGTTTACTTTGCAGCGAAATATGGGCCGAATTGGAAACAATACCCAGCCCGATTCTCTGGCGGCTCAGGTGACGAATAACCCCGGTATCGCGAAAAGAGACGGTATGCTGAAGTTGTAGATAGAGCAGTTCTTCACTATCAAGTATTTGCCAAAATTTCTCCGCCGGAATTGACCAGTTTTCTAACATCTTATAGCGTTCCGCCGTAAACCAGAAGCGGTCGGCATCTTCCTGTTCAATATCGGTAATACCAAAATGATCCAAAGCACCGCGTAAGGTAGCCAATCGGCCACTTGGTTTTAAGCCCACTAGAGTGCCATCCATATCAAATAAAATAGCCTGTTTTTGTAGTTTCATAACTCTACAACCTGCTTTCATTTAAATTACAGTATATTAATAATATTTTTAAATAAATTCGGCTGATGGAGTAAAAACAGAATAAATTTCTGCTGTATGTTAGAATAGTGGTTTAATTAGTACAAGCTACCTAGCCAATCCGGGGTTAGGAAGAGGAGTCATTTAGGCTGGCCTCTTTAAGATACCACTATAACTACTCCATTGTAGCTATAAGCCGATGCAAAAGTCGTGCTGCACAAGCACTACCTATCATAGCACGGTTTAATCAAAAACGCTATAGGCATTTTGTCGCATCATCTCAATAAGTAGGGGTTTATTGAATAAACCCTCGTTAGACTGGCCTCATTTTGGTCGTATTG
>JACAUC010000476.1 GCA_013390945.1 Candidatus Chloroheliaceae bacterium | reverse complement strand
TTTCCATGCACCCATCATAATACACCTCTTACTTTTGCAGAAGCTATCATTTCTCAAGTCCCCGGCTGAGTAGAGCATTTCCGACCAGCTCAGGGACTTTTCTACTTCTGCTATAATTCAATATAGCACATTTTTAGCACGTCGGCTAGACCTTTGACACCGATTTTTCCAACAGATTCACTCCACTGAACCTGCTAGTTCTTCGGTGGCTTCTAGCACTTCCACGTTGAGGGCGATCCAGCGTGGGCCGCTTGGTTTGTTCCGTACCACTTCTAGCCGACCTTCTTCACACCAACGCCGTACCGTCGCTTCGCTCACTTTTAGCACACGCGCTGCCGCCGCTACCCCGTAACGACCATCTCCGCGCTGACCTTTTTCTAACACTACTTTTCTGGTTGACTCCGACTTGCCACTACCCTGTTCTTGCTCAAGCAACATCCGTACATTTGATCCGCTAAAAGCCCGACCAGTAGAGGTTTGATAACCCTCACCGTTCAACTGCTCCGCTATTTCACCGCTGCTGTGTGTTGCTGATAGCTCCAACATCCGTTTTAGTGCTTCAGGGTTAAGTGGCCGATGCTTTCGTCCTGTTGGTATACGCGCTATCTTCAATTCGCTCACCGCACCGCTCTGCCAGCGCACCACTATTCGGATCGTCTCTACCTCTTTTTCTTTCAGCAACGTCACATCCGCGATCAAGTAGCGTAACAATTGCTTACGCTCTGCATTTGTCGTACTTTGGGCTTGCCATAACTGGGGTAGATCGTGAGACAACGATAGAATCGCTTCACGTTCAGACGCACTTACCGCAATTTTGGCCTTGTCACGCGACACCTCGGCGTATTCACGCTCTATACTGACAATTTCGGCCAATTTTAGGTTCCACTCCTTCTCCAAGTTACGTGCTACTAGCCGATTCTCAGGGTCTACCAACACAAAGCGCCGTCGAGCTAAATCCGCCTCATACTGGCTACGCTCTATCCGGCGTTGCCATTGACGCTCAAATTGGCGACTCTCTTCCTCTAGTTGAGCCAGTGTACCTAGTGCCACATTCAGCTCGGCTGGTTCTATCGCTTCCAGTACCGCCGAAGCTACTGCTTGATCTATCCGGCTACCACGCACATCTTGACATAGCTTGAACAAGCTTCCACTAGAACCATCCCGATCCTCACATTGGTAGCAGAATGAACCCTCTTTTTGGTAATGGACTTTCATCTTTCGACCACATCGTCCACATCGCACTATTCCGCTTAGCAATGCCTCACCTTTGTGAACCGCCCCCGCGCCACCTGCTTGAGAAGGATCATAGGTTCGATTATCGGCTAACTTCTTTTGATTGCCCACAAAAACATCCCACGTCACATAGCCAGGATGATGACCTTCTAAGATAATCGGCCAATCCTCAAGCTTGCGCCGTTCCCGGTGACCCTTGAGTGTGGGTTTGTCGCCTACTTCCACTTTTGTGCGGTAATGTACCTGACCATAGACATAAGCACCAGCATAGGTCGGATTATGCAGGATATTCAAAACACGGGTATAGCTTAAAGGCCGCCAAACTACTTCACCTTGGTGGACTGCTTCCCATTGCCGTGTCGGAAATTTTAAGCCGGACTGCTCAAAATGCTGGGCTACTGCTAGGGCCGAACCGCTATGGGCGAAAAGTTCAAAAACCAACCGTACAGCCTGCTGAACCTCCTCGTCCGGGTCAAGTACAATCCGGTTTGTGCCTACCGAGTCATAGATCAGACCTACTGGCAGTAGACAGCGCAGCTCACCTTTTTCCGCTTTCGCCAGCTTACCTCCTTGCATCCTTTGAGTAAGCCAATGCAATTCAGCCTCGCTCATCGTACCTTTGAAACCCAGCAGTAAGCGATCATTGTACTGACTAGGGTCATAGACCCCCTCTTCATCTATTACCAGTGTACTGCTCAGAGCGCAGATCTCCAGCAAACGATACCAATCGGTGCAACTCCGTGCTAAACGGGAGACTTCAATGCTCACCACTGCCCCAGCCTTACCCAGACCTACTTGGGCCATCAAATACTGAAAGCCATCGCGTCCATTGATACTGCTGCCCGAATGACCCTGATCTTGGTCAATCACCTCAATCCGCTCTTGGGGCCAGCCTAAATTAAGCGCACGTTTGGTCAGATCATACTGGCGGGCGGTACTACCAGTGTTTTCCTGAACCTGAAC
>JACAUC010000475.1 GCA_013390945.1 Candidatus Chloroheliaceae bacterium | reverse complement strand
AGCTCTTTTTACTTCTATATGATTACATATCGGGATTGGAAATCCCTCCTACAAGGCAAGGCGGTAAGGTTCTATTCCCGTAGCAGCATAAATGTTAAGCGGTAAAACCCTCTCGGTTCCCCTCCCCGTCCCGCAATCGGAGAGGGGAGAGAGGGTTAGGAGGAGAGATTGTTGTAGTCCAAAAAAGTAGTCTTCTACTTAGTAAAACGAAATCTAGGTCAAGAAGTTTTCCTACTTTAGAGAGAAATATCAGTCCTATTTACTTCTCACTACTAGTTTAGCACAGCCCTATAAACAAACAATTAATTTTTGGTTAGGATTTCTTTACCTTCCCGCTTTGTAAAACGTAGGTTACTATAGCGAAGGGTAAATCTTACAGTCCACAAAGATTGTGGAACTAGCGAAATCGCTTAGGAACTTGCAAAAAACGGTCTTCGTCGCTATGTTGCCACCATCCCGCAATCTTCACTTAAAATACGGAGGAACCGTTTTTCGCTTGACAAATACAGTCCTGACCAGCTTTTGCTGAAAACCCTCTTTTAATAGCTGAAACTGGCTACTTCTGAGTGTATCATACTCCGGCAAGCTGAAACTGGCTACTTCTGAGTGTATCATACTCCGGCAAAAGGCTGGCCTCAGCAAAAGTGGGACAGAGCCTAAAATTAAGTTAAAATGAGAAAATGTTTTTGGTAACACAGGATTAGAAAGCATTATTTAAGCACTTATAATTTATATTTACTAAAATGATTTAATATCACTGAATGAAAGTTTCTTATATAGTCTATGAAAAACCAAACGGCCTCTTTTATAATTTCGGCACAAGGACGCACCGCCCTAGAAGAATTAGCGTCGGATCCTTCAGCCTTGTTGCCAAACCGGGAATTGACCACTCTCGACCGCTTGCGTCGTCGCTACTCGCCCGAAGAAGCGGCGGCTTTGTTGGAGGTTGCCCTTAGTCGTCAGCGAGCTATTCGGCAAGCTAAGTTCAGTCAGGCTAGTGCCATGTTTTTTACCCGCAATGGCCTCGAACAAAGTTCGGGTGAAGCTGTGGCAGACTACCGGGCGGCCCGGCTGAGTCGGGTTTTACCTCCCGGCACAACCCTAGCAGATTTAGGTTGTGGGATTGGCGGCGATAGCTTGGCCTTGGCCCGTTACTTCCACGTGACCGGAGTGGACTTGGATGAGGCTCGCTTGGTCTTCGCGCAAGCTAATTTGGCGGTTTATAACCGAACCGAAAACTTTAGACCCTTGCTCGCCAATCTGACTCAATTGAATCTGGCGGACTATCAGGCTCTCTTTTTTGATCCAGCCCGGCGTACCAGCGAAGGAAAACGCCTCTTCTCTGTAGAGGATTATAAACCTCCGCTCGCCGTTATACACCAATGGCTCCCCCAAGTTCAGGAAATCGGGGTAAAAATTTCACCGGGGGTAGATTACCGCCAACTGGACGCTTATGAGTGTGAGATAGAGACGATCTCTGACAAGGGTGAAGTAAAAGAGGCGGTTCTCTGGTTTGGAGGGTTGCGTTCCAAAGAGGTGCGCCATCGCGCTACCCTGCTACCGGGCGGCGATACGCTCATAAATCTGCCTCCAGCGGAGAAACCTCCCGTACCCTCTGGCCTGCCTTTGGCCTATCTCTATGAACCAGATGGGGCCGTAATCCGGGCCGGATTGGTAGAAGAATTGGCTCTAGAACTGGGAGGCTTACGCAAGCTTGATCCAGAGATTGCCTATCTGACAAGTGAGGCGCGGCTTGAAACACCTTTCGCTCGCACCTTCCGCATAGACGAGAGCCTGCCTTTCAATCTCAAAAAATTAAACCGTCGTCTACAAGAACTTCAAGTTGGGCGTGTGACTATCAAAAAGCGGGGTTCTCCCCTTGATCCCCAGCAACTCGAACACGCCTTGAAGCTTAAAGGCGACCAACACCTGACTTTAGTCTTAACCCACGTCTTAGGTAAGCACACGGTGTTACTTTGCGATAGTTCAATGAAATTAAACTTCTAAATCAAGTCTTGTTGTTAGAACTCCCGCAAAAAGCCGCCCGATCTTGTAGGAGGGATTTCCAATCCCGATCTTGTAGGAGGGATTTCCAATCCCGATCTTGTAGGAGGGATTTCCAATCCCGATCTTGTAGGAGGGATTTCTAATCCCGATCTTGTAGGAGGGATTTCCAATCCCGATCTTGTAGGAGGGATTTCCA
>JACAUC010000474.1 GCA_013390945.1 Candidatus Chloroheliaceae bacterium | reverse complement strand
GTGGGCTTTTCCCGCCCGTTGACCCAATTGTGGTACTACCTAAAGTGGGCTTTTCTCGGTGGTTGTGGTACTACCTAAAGTGGGCTTTTCCCGCCCGTTGACCCAATTGTGGTACTACCTAAAGTGGGCTTTTCCCGCCCGTTGACCTAATTGTGGTACTACCTGATGTGGGCTTTTCCAGTGGTTGTGGTACTACCTGATGTGGGCTTTTGCTGATTTGTGGCACTACCTGAAATGGGCAAGTGTTGATTTGTGGTACTACCTAGAGTGGGCATTGGCTGGTTTCTGGTACTACGTGAAGTGGGAGGTGGGGTTGTGAGAGAGTGAGAGGGATGTTAAACTAGGTAAAACTACTGTATAGAAGGGTGCTTCTAAACTCTTGTTTTACTCTTACTTACTTCTTCCTTTTGCCCTTTCAACTATGCGAGGACGCGAGGCGATAAGAAGCAATGCACTGAGCCGATAAGAGGTGAGGGCGAGGGCGAGGGCGATAAGAACCAAAGCCATGCAAAGCTCTCCGCCACGTGGCACTACACCAAGGGGAGTCACTTGCACTAATGCAAGTGACTCCCCCGAAGCCGAAGAGTCACTGGATGAATCATCCAGTGACAACACTAGCAGAAACTTGGGCGAAAGTGGACACAAAGAAACAAAAGGCATAAATCATGGTCACGACCGATAACACCAACGACATCAGCAGCAACGCACTGGCTACGATCTTCGAAGGTGAGGTAATCACCAGCAATAGCAGCAACGCCGCCTTGACGGTGGTAGACAGACCTAGACCTAGGACAGAAACCAACCCTGCCTTGGTCTATCTGGCAAGCCTTAGCGAAACTGGACGCTTGACTATGCGACAGAAACTCAATCGCGTAGCCTGTTTACTCAGTAGCACCAGCAGCGACACACACGATCTGCTTAGCTTTCCTTGGGCCAGCCTAGATTATCCGACTATGCAATTACTTCGCACCCTCTTGATTGAGCAAGCCCACTACAAACCCGCAACGGCCAATACCTGCCTCACCGCAGTAAAGCGTGTACTTAAAGAGTGCGTCCGGCTCAAATTGATGAGCAATGACGAATACCAGAACGCCACAGACCTAAAGGCTTATAAGAATGATACGTTGCCACGAGGCAGAGCTTTGTCAGCCGGTGAGCTTGCGGCTTTGATGCAGGCTGCCACGAGCCGAGGTAAGCCCAACGAGAGCGCACGTAACGCGGCCATGGTTGCTACGCTTTACGGCACGGGATTGCGCCGCTCCGAACTCATCAATCTGGCTTTAGTGGATTATGACCGAGATACAGGGGCGATCACCGTCCGAGCAGGTAAGGGTAGCAAAGACCGAATCACTTACTTGGGCAGCACTGAGCCACTAGACGATTGGCTAACCGTCCGAGGAAGCCAGCCGGGGCCGCTTATCTTGCCAGTAGGACAGAAGGATAATGTAGAGTTTACGCGCTTGAGTAATAACGCCGTAACCTACATTTTGCAGAAATTAGCAGCGCAAGCTGGGATTGCAGCCTTTAGCCCACACGATCTACGCCGCTCGTTTATCTCTGATTTGTTGGACAGCGGAGCCGATATTGCTACCGCTCAAAAACTGGCCGGACACGCCAGCGTCACTACCACCACCCAATATGACCGCCGAGGTGAGGTCACTAAGAAGAAAGCAGCGGGATTGCTACACCTTCCCTATCAGCGCAGGGCTAAAGCAATCCCGCTGCCGTTAGATTAGGGTAGCGACGCAGGCTGAAAGATAGGTTGTCACTGGGATTAATCCCAGTGACTTTTTTTGTGTGAGAAATGCAAAGCTAGAAAAGTAGCTACCTACTCCGCAAAGTAGCAAGGTAGGCCATAATATTCAAAACGCCAGCCAAAGAGCAAAGGGAGAGTCACTGGCAACGTTTCCCGTGACTTCTTGCCTGACATAACCCTTACTTAATTGATAAAGGTATTGCTTTGTACGTCTCTTTAACGTACAATAGGTAATGGAAAGGGAAGGAAGCCTTTCACAAATCCTTTTTTGATGGTTTACGGGCAAACTGGTTATAACCAAACGCTAAAACCTCAACAACATTGAAACTAGCCCAAAGTAAACATTTTTAGGGCAAAAACGTTTCTTGTCATTATGAAAGGCTCTCAAAGGGAATATTACGATGCCACAGATAAACAGAACCGAGCGTATTGAAGCGCGTATCTCCCCAAACGCATTGGCCGTTATCCGGTTA
>JACAUC010000048.1 GCA_013390945.1 Candidatus Chloroheliaceae bacterium | reverse complement strand
TGGCTAATCTTTCGGGATTAGAAATCCCTACTACTTTGGCTAATCTTTCGGGATTAGAAATCCCTACTACATGGTTTTTTAAATTTCAAATCCCGCTTGGGAGACTACCCAACTCTCGAATCTGAAAGTTATCACGTTCTGCCGAAAAAAGGGAAATATGGATACCAACGAAGAAAGCAATCAAATCTACCGGTTACTATTTGAAAATAGCGATGATGGCTTAATGTTGACTGCACCAGATGGTCGAATATTTGACGCAAATCTGGCCGCTACCCGTATTTTGGGCTATAGTAGGGAGGAGATAATAGCGCGAGGTAGAGCGGGCTTACTGGATACCACTGACCCTAACCTCCCCAAATGGCTGGAGCGACGGGCTAAAGAGGGATTTGCCACTAGCGAGTTAACGTTTATCGGCAAAGACGGAACTAAAATACCCACTGAAGTAACCTCCCAAATTTTCTACCTTGATGGGGAAACCCGTACTAGCCTGAGATTTCGCGATATAAGTGAACGTAAACAGATCGAAAATGTACTGAAGCGTTATCAGCTACTCTCGGAGAATACTTTAGATATTCTCCTGTTTATAAGACCCGACGGTGCAATCCTAGAGGCTAACCGGGCGGCAGCTTTAGCTTATGGCTACAGCGTGGAAGAGTTACAATCTCTTAATATTCGAGATTTGAGATTACTAGAAACCCTCCATCAAGTCTCCTCACAAATGCAGCAGGCCCGTTCTGAAGGCATCATCTTTGAAACGCTTCACCGCCGCAAAGATGGAAATATCTTCCCAGTGGAAGTAACCTCTCACGCTATTGAACTAGATAATGAGTGGGTACTTCTGAGTGTCATACGTGATATTTCTGAGCGCAAGCAGATTGAAAAAGACCTGCGCGAGAACGAAGAACGTTATCGCTTGCTGGCCGAGTATTCTACCGATATTATCTTTAAGGATGCCACAGATGGCCGGATTCTATATGTCTCACCTGCTTGCCGTACTGTGCTGGGATACGAACCTGCAGAGATGGAGGGACGTGCGGTTTCGGATTTTTTACATCCTGCGGACTTGAAAGAGTTAGCTAAAGAATTACGAAAAACTAGCACCTACTCCGATATATCTACCCATATTGGTCAATTCCGTCGGAAAGACGATAGTTATATTTGGCTTGAAACCAGTTTTCGCCTTATCAGAGATCCCGAAACCAATCAGCCCCAATATTCGGTTGGGATCTCACGGGACATTACCGCTCGCCGCCAGATGGAAGAAGCCCTCTCTCGAAGTGAGGCCCGTTTTCAGGCTTTTATGGATAATAGTCCAACCATCTCCTTGATTATAGATGGTGAGGGAAGAATGCTTTATGTCAGTCGGTCTGTTGCCCAAATGCTGCACATAGAAATAGAAAAAGTTATTGGCAAAACTATTTTCGACATTTTACCCAAAGAGATGGCAGAACAGGTGGTGCGGCGACGACAGAAAGCACTTGAGACGGGACAAGTAATAGAGGAACTTCAACCTTATCCCCGGCCCGATGGTACGATGGGGTATGGTTTAGCCTATAACTTTCTTTTACCCGGTTCATCCGAGCAACCATTGGTAGGAGCAGTAATAATTGATATTACCGAGCGCATCCGGGCCGAAGAAGCACTGCGAGCGAGCGAAGAACGCCTCGATATTATCCTCCACTCGATTGGGGATGGAGTAGTTGTAACCGATGCGGCAGGTCACATCGTCTTATTTAATCAGACCGCCGCCGACTTAACGGGCTATGCTTTTTCGGAAGTAGCCGGATTACCATCCCACCAAGTTTTACAGTTGCTAGATTCTCAGGCCAATTTGCAGCCTGTAGACCCGGTCGCACTGGTTCTTAACGGCGATTCAGTCTCCGATCTATCGGGCAACCTTCTGCTCTTAACCCGCCAAGGTCTAAAACGTAATATTACCTGTACTGGTATGCCCTTTTACGATAAAGCAGCTACGCGGTTGGGAGCGGTGGTCACTTTCCTAGATGTCACCGAGAAAATGAAACTAATCGAGGAGAGTTTAAAGGCACGAAACTTAGAATCGTTGGGAGTGTTGGCCGGGGGTATTGCCCATAATTTTAATAATATTCTAACCGCTATAATGGGGAATATTGCTCTCGCCCGCTTAGACCTTGACGAACCCGCTCTGGCGAGTACCCTGCTGGAAGAGGCCGAAAAATCCACCGTGCGAGCCAAAGAATTGGCTCAACAACTCCTGACTTTTGCTAGGGGTGACTCCCCTCATAAAGAGATAGCCAGAATTGAAAACCTGCTTAAAGACACCGTCCGATATTCGTTGCAAGGTTCCAAAGTTCGTAGCACCTTTGACTTGCCCAGCAATCTCTGGCCTATAATGGTAGACCAGACCCAGTTGAGCCAAGTTATTCAAAATCTGGTCTCTAATGCGGTGGAGGCTATGCCTGAAGGTGGCAACCTTCAAGTTAAGGCGTTAAATGTTACATTGGATGCCAACGACGTAGCCTTGCTCGAACCGGGAAACTATCTCTTGATAACCCTTCAAGATCAGGGCAATGGGATTAAGCTGGAAGATTTGCCCAAAGTCTTTGACCCTTATTTTACGACCCGGTTTATGGGCAAAGGACTGGGCTTGCCTATTTGTTACTCGATTATGAGAAAGCATAAAGGCCAATTGGTCATAGAAAGTGAATGGGGTAAAGGCACGGCGGTACACCTCTATTTGCCTGCTATGATTAAACCGGTAACTACTAACCACTCCAGTAAAGAGAGCCTTTCATCCCTGCGGCGTGGTCACATTCTGTTAATGGATGACGAGTTAATGTTGCGAGAATTGATGCAAAAGCTGTTACGGCGCTTGGGTTACGAGGTAGAGGTAGCACCTACAGGCGAGGTAGCTTTGGACTATTATCGCCAAGCCCAAGAGCAGAACCGTCCTTTCAGTGTTGTAATACTCGATTTAGTCGTGCCAGATGGCATGGGCGGCCAAGAATTAATCCAGAAATTACTGGAACTAGACCCTCACATCAAAGCACTGGTCACTAGCGGTTACTCCGATGATCCAGTAATGGCAAATTATCGCGACTACGGTTTTTGCGGAGCTATTAGTAAACCTTTTACGCTGACCGCCTTGGAACGGATGTTGCTCGAAATAACCAAGCCGAACCAAAACGGCTAAATAATATTCTTTTAGATTTGGATAAACGAGTTGAAATTGACCCCAACGTAATCTAAATATTAATGTAGCTGTGCTATCCTTATAGTTAGTGAAGACGTTTAACTCAGACAATTTACTACATAAGAGGATGGAACTATGCTACAAGAGGTTAAGGTTGTTTTAGTAGAACTAGGATCAAACCTGCAAGGGGTCTATAACTACCGCCCAGGTGGAAACACACTCTTTTCAATCAATGAACAACTTGAGGGCAAAGAGGAGTTCTTCGAGGTGCTTTTCAAGTTTTATGCCGTTCATTTTCGGTTAAGCCAAGAAGATCGGACTCGTCCCTATCGGGCCTACTATTATCACGAAAAATTACAGCCATCCGCTTCACTCGTCGAAAGGGCCATGATGGATTAATTTTTTCCCAATTACCTAACCACCTAGGGTGATTGCAAAGTACGAAGCGTTAGAGAAAAGACCTTTGATAGCTAAGCAGCATCTCGTTAACAGGTAAGATGCTGCCTAGCTTGGGTTCTACCAGTTGCTTATTTGGCGGTCGGATAGCGCCACAAGTAATACTGCTTGCCAACATTACCCATTTCCACTTGGAAGCCAGCCCCGTTGGAAGGGGTGTAGGTCATAATGCGGCGTTCAAAGGCTTGCACCAGCACATCTTTCTCCTGTCCGCCTACAGTTACCTTACACCAGTAAGCCTCCGAGATGGGATAGCCCATCGCAAAGACCCAATCAATCACGTTGCCGTTAACGGTGCTGCCATTTTCTCGAATTGGGCCACTTTGCTGGAAGAAACTCCAGAAAGGTTGGGCAATATTGTGGCCTAACGTATTTTCGTAGCTGGCGTAACTAGCCTTATACTGATTATAGCCTGCATTTTGGCCTACCTGCCCATTACTGCTCATCGTGTCCAAAATCACTTGCCCTGTACGAGTGGCGGCCCGATTGTCGCCCGCTAGGGAAGCCACCTTAGACATACTGGCAAAGGTAGGGCTGTTAGGATTGTTGCTCAAATCACCAGCGACAGGAACGCTGGCGGCACCCTTGTTTTCATCGGAGTTGGGATCATCGCCTACCGCGATTTTGCCTCGCATCATTTCACGCACCAACAAACCGTTGGTTACAAACCATTGCCCGTTTACATCGCCAGTAGGTCGAGTGATCTCCATCCGGCTCTTGTCAAAATAGTAAACCAGACGGCTTCCCCCCGGCCCCTCGTTATATTTCTCGCGCACCACCGCAAAATTCTCTGGCCCCCACAGCCAAGTACGGGCAATCGCGCCCGAATCAACGGGCAAATCCGTCCGGCTCCACACCTTCATAATGCTGGCTTCGCCAAAAGATTTATTAGTACCCTTATATTGAGCGGTAGCTTGTTTGGTCAGATCCAGATAGAGGTTGCCCCAAGCCTCCCCACTTTCGATAGAACTACCCTCATACCACTCGTTCCAAGTGCTAATCGTTACCATGTCGGCGTTACTGCCAATCGCCGCCGCCCAACTACGCTGATAGTAGCTGCCGCCCTCACGGTCACGGAACTCACCGGGCGAACGGAATTTGCGATCATCATAGCCGGGCGTAACGCCTGCTGTCCAGAGTTTGCGCCGTCCAGTACTAGCCTGAACTTTGTTGATGTCATTGCGGAACTGCTGATATTTAGCGACGGGATTATTATCCCACTTGCCGCCGCTAAAGAGGTGCATACTATCAAAGACCTGTAGCACGTTGGTATCAATGCTATCTATTGACCAGATTTGCTCATGGTTTGGATCCACCTGATTGCGGATGTTTTGCCAGTTGCTAATGCTGGTTACGGCCTCTGCTCGCCAGAAGAAGATGACGGGTTTCCCCTCATAGCGCAGGTATTTGGGATTGGTACTATAGTTATCCCGAATGAAGCGCAGATTGGTGATGGTATTCTCCACCGAGTTATTGGCTACTAAAGTGGTCTCGTAATGCACCGCGATGGTAAAGCCGCCACTTGCCATATTTAGCATACTGTTAAAGCGATTAGCCCAATCCCCGGTTGATCCGTTCCAGCTAACGGCAAAGGCATCAATCCCGGCATTACGGGCCTGATCCATCTGACCGCGCACAAAGTTCAGATCGCTACTCTGATATTGTGTGCTAGGTAGGCTACTCATCTTGTTGCGATCCCAGAAGGAGCCCGGATCACGCGAGTCATACCAAGGGTAGTAGAAGGCCACCACCGCGCCGGGAGTGCGCCCCCCATAAGCCTGCGCGAGGTTCGCATCTTGCCCAAAGGTTAACAAAGTTAAAACTAAAAGCTCCACTAGGAGCAGACCCATCAGCCTAGGTGATAGGCTAAATCGTATAAGGTTCCTTGCCACCAAATTTTCTCCTCTATGCTAAAGCGTATAAATAGGGTTTTGTTGTCAGACCGAAAATTATCTCCTTGCATTATAGCGTCTAAAAACCAAAATTTCTATAGAAATTCTGGCCTATCTTAAAAAACTCAAAATTTGTCTTTTAGAGGAGAAACAAAACTCCTATGACACTTCTTCCAAAGTACCGTAGGAGTTTTGTTTATAACAAAGGCTAAGCTAGGCGGCTGCCCGTTCGATCTCCGGTTCGCTTAGGGCAAGCTGAGACCGCACAGGTAAGTTGGTAACAGGTGCAGTTGCCACGCGCGGTTTTAGCGGCCAGCCCGGTAGCAGGAGGGCTAAGACTATCGCAAAGGTAGCCGTCCAGAAGGTAAAGAGGTAGGCACTTTCCAGACCACTTAGGTAAGTCTGCTGAAAAAGAGCAATCGCCTGTGAGCTAGGTGGCGTACCGGGAGTGCGCTGGGTAAGACCACCTAAGTTATTCTGGACAATTGTTGCCAAAGCCGCTACGCCTAGGGCTTGAAAAACCTGACGGCTAGAGGTAATCAGCGAACTGGCTCTAGGCAACTTTGGCACAGAGACCTGACTCAAGGCTGCGGCCTGGACTGGTTGAATGACACAGGCTAGGGCCATACCCCGCAACATTAGCAAAAAGCCAATAAACCAGAGCGGCGTATCCATGCTAATCTGAGAAAGCTGCCAAGTGTTGACCGTTAGCAAGATAAAGCCAATAGCTACAATCGGTCGTGCGCCAATTTTGTCATAAAGTCTACCCGTGAAAGGTATCAGTAGACCGGAAGTAAGGGCTAAGGGTAGCAATAGCAAGCCAGTTTCAAGGGCGGTCAAGCCGCGTAATACCTGCAAATAGAGCGGTAGGAGAAATTCTGCTCCAAAGAAGGCTACGGTTGTAACCCAACCCACCACGTTTGCCATTAGAAAGACCGGGCTTTTGAAGAGGCGCAAGTCCACCAAACCATCGTTTTTATTAAGTTCGATGAAGGCAAAGGCCACTAAACTGACTAGGCCAACCGCTAGGCTAAGTACTACGTTAGGTGCTAACCAACCATCTTGTGAGCCAGAGGAGAGACCATAGAGCAAGCCACCAAAGCCTAACACCGAGGTAATTGTTCCGGCTAGGTCAAAGCGTTGCTTGCCCTCGCCCTTTTTCTCGCGTAACAACTTGCTACCAATCCAGATACCTGCACCGCCAATGGGAATGTTAATTAGGAAGATTAAACGCCAATCTACATATTCGACGAAATAGCCACCCAAGACCGGGCCGAGGGCCGGAGCCATCACCAGTGGTATACCGAAGATGCCCATAGCCAAACCGCGTTCCTGTGGCGGGAAGGCACTAAAGAGCATAGCAGTACCGAGCGGTAAAGCTGCACCACCACCCAAGCCCTGCAAAATGCGGAAGGCAATTAGCATTTCGATGCTAGGAGCCAAAGCACAGAGAACCGAACCAAAGACGAAAAATCCCAAACAAATCAACCAGACCCGCTTGATGCCAAAGCGGTCTCCTAGAAAACCGGAGAGGGGTGTTACCACGCCTAATGCTAGGGCGTAACCACTGATAACCCACTGTACTTGATTGATCGAGGTATTGAAGGAGTTCTGAAGGGTCTTTAGAGCCACATTAACTACCGTCGCATCCATTATCACCATAAAGGTACCAAAGACCACCGCTGCGACTACTTGCCATTTATATTGCCACTTTTTCAAGATTTGCCTCTTTTCTAAACAAGTCGGTCTCTTTAAGATCGGCCCAGATAGTTCTTTTAATTTAAGGAACCAACTTGCTTTTACTTAACAGTTGGTAATCAATTCCTATTTCAGTTTAGGGCAAACTTAGGCGGTATGCAAGCTTTAATTAAGGTTTTTACCGTTTTTTAACTCAATGTACAACCTTTGTCCAAGAATTTTTATAACTTTGGACAAAGGTTGTAGCGGTTTTGTAGGAGGTTTATTTAATCAAGACTTGAATGGAGCCATCTTCGATTTTTACGGGATAAGTATCCATCTGAGGACTCACTAGGGGAGGGCAAGGGTCTCCGTTGCGAATGTCAAAAGTCCAGCCGTGCATGGCACAACTAATTTGGCAACCCTCAAGTGGACCATCGGAGAGGTAATAGTCCATATGTGGGCAGAAATCGTCAAAGGCGTAGAAGGTACCCTCCACATTCGCGAGAGCGATAGTGTGCCAGCCAACCTCTACTCGTAACATTTTGCCCGGCGCGATTTCCTCGCAACGGGCAACGATATGCCAGTTTGGTTCAGTCATAGAGGTCTACATCAAGCCTTTGTAAGCGCCGCCATCTATTACAAGGGATTGACCAGTGATGTAACCCGCCGGTTCGCTGGCAAGAAAGGCCACAATTGAACCAAAATCGGCGGGATCACCTAACCGACCTAGCGGAATTTGTTTAGTCTCTTCCACTCGTATCTCTTCAAAAGTGCGGTTTTGGCTCTTGGCTCGGCTCTGGTGCAGGTAATCTATTCGGGCGGTGGTATGTAAGCCGGGCAAAACATTGTTAACGGTGATATTATATTTGCCAAATTCATTCGATAGGGATTTAGCCAACCCGGTGACCCCCGCACGGGCGGCGTTGGAGAGGATCAATTCGGCAATCGGCTGTTTAACAGCATAAGACGTAATATTGATTATTCGACCACTGCCCTGCTTTTTGAGATGGGGTAAAACAGCCCGAGTCAGGCGCACCGTACTGAGCAGATTCAATTCCAGAGCCTTAGCCCAATCCTCATCACCCAACGTCTCAAAAGTGCCAGCCGGAGGCCCACCTGCATTGTTAACCAGAATATCAATCCGACCAAAACGGGCGACGGCTTGTTCTACTAGCTTCACCACATCGTCGGGCTTGGTAACATCGGTGGGAATTGCCAACACTTCCACTCCGGTAGTGCTACCAATTTCACGAGCTGCTTCTAGCAACTCAGCCTGATTGCGAGAGCAGATAACCACGTTTACGCCCTCTTTTGCTAAGGCAATGGCACACGCTTTACCCAAACCCTTACTTGCCGCAGCGACAATCGCCACTTTTCCTTTAAGGCCCAAATCCATTAACTAGGCACTCCTTTGCTAATTTGATTCTTAAATTGAACTTTTCATCCTGCACCAAAATGAGAAAACTACCCAACGCTATGTTAATACCACACACTAGCTTTGTAAAGCTTTATCGGAGGATCAGGTTTGTAAGTGGGCTGTAAGTGGGCTTACAAACGTACAAATACCTATTGACAGATTACCTTTTGGGTGTTATTTTAATATTAGTAGGATTTAACCAAAGGTTGAGCAGCGTTAACTATTCTATAATAGAAATACAATAAAATAATAGACTTTGGCTACTTGAGGAATTTAAGATTGCATAACTTGAACTCCATCGAAACTCTCAAAAAAGTTGCCTTATTTCATAGTCTTACCTCCGAAGAGTTGGAAGGCTTGAGCAATGTCGTTACGCAACGAAGTTGCTTAAAATCTGAGATTATTTATGAATCCGACAAACCGGGGGAGGAGTGCTTTATCCTCCTGAAAGGTTGGGTAAAATTATGCCTAGGCTTAGAAGACGGGCGCGAAGTCTCCTTTGAAATTCTTGGGCCAGGCGACTTCTTTGGTGAGGGCGTATTGCTAGAAAGTCCCTGCTATAATTGCACCGCTCAAGCCATTGAACGAGTCGAATTGCTGGGCCTCACACGCCGTCAAATTTTGCAACTGATGGAAAATAACGGACACTTTAGCCTTCAAATTGCTCGTTACTTGGTACAACGACTCGCCGATTTTCGGCAACGTCAGGAGATGCTGGTTCATGGGGCAAACATTCGATTTGCCCGCTTGTTGTTGACTCTGGCTAAACGGTATGGTACACCTTCGTCTGGTTCAGATATACAGTTGAATCTTAAATTGACCCATCAAGAGATGGCAAATTTAATCGGCACGGCCCGCGAAACCATTACCCTAACTATCGGCAAATTTCGGAATGAGGGTATTTTGGCTGGAAGTGGTAGCACTTTCGTTATAAAAGATAGAGCCGAGTTAGAACGTCGGGCTTGGCCCACCTCCGAAAATAACTATAACATAAGCTAAAAATCTAAATATGACCATGAGTAAAAACCGACTTACCAGTCGGTTATTCAATTTGCTTTACAAATAATTTGGGGGGCTGTATAATCGTTTCGACGTTTAGAAATTTTAAACCGTTTCTAATCATGTATAAGTAAGTGGAAAAAGGTGGTGTTTTTATATGACTGCTCTGCTTCAGAAGATAAATGAACCTGCTGACCTAAAAACGATGAGTATCGCTGAGTTGAAAGAACTCGCCGTGGAAATGCGCCAGTTCTTGTTGGATACGGTTTTTCAGACCGGAGGCCATCTTGCGAGTAACCTGGGTACGGTCGAGCTTGCGATTGCCCTGCACTATGTCTTTGATAGCCCTAGGGATAAGCTAGTCTGGGATGTGGGTCATCAGGCTTACCCCCACAAACTGCTGACCGGACGAGCCGACCGCTTTCACACTATTCGCCAGTATGAGGGGCTAAGCGGCTTCCTCTGCCGCAGCGAGAGTGTCCACGACTGCTTTGGGGCAGGTCACGCCACTACCTCCATTTCGGCGGGCCTTGGCATGGCAGTAGCTCGCGACCTGAAAGGCGAGGACTTTGAGGTGGTCTCGATTATCGGAGATGGAGCCTTAACAGGTGGAATGGCTTTTGAAGCGTTGAACAATGCTGGAAACCTAAAATCCCCCTTTATCGTGATACTCAACGATAATGAGATGAGCATCTCCAAGAATGTGGGTGCGCTCTCCAAATATTTGGATCGGATGCGAGCCGACAAACTCTATCTACAAGCCAAAGATGAGTTTGAACACGCCATGGAAAAATTGCCGATGGGCGGTGAAATGCTCAACGTGGCAAAGCGTTTGAAAAAGAGCGTGAAAGATATGATGATTCGCAGCACCATCTGGGAAGAGTTGGGCTTTATCGGGCTTGGCCCGGTAGACGGTCACGATATTGAGGCACTGATCGAAACCTTCCAGCTTGCCAAAAAAGCCAAGTTGCCCGTCTTTATCCACGCCGTCACCACCAAAGGCAAGGGCTATGCCCCCGCCGAGGAAAAACCGATAGACCTACACGCCCGTCCCAACCAATTGGTTCCAGAACCCAGCACCGCTCCTAAATATCAGGATGTCTTTGCCGCCACCCTCACCAAACTGGCCGAAAAGGACAAAAAGATTGTGGCAATTACCGCCGCTATGCGCGAAGGAACCGGGTTAGTCAAATATGCTCACCAGTTCCCCGACCGCTTCTTTGATGTGGGGATTGCCGAAGAACACGCTATCACTTTTGCCGCCGGAATCGCCACCGAAGGATTGAAGCCCGTAGCGGCCATTTATAGTAGTTTCTTGCAGCGAGCCTTTGACCAGATCATTCACGATGTTTGTATCCAGAATTTGCCCGTAATTTTCGCGATGGATCGGGCCGGTCTGGTGGGCGACGATGGCAAAACCCATCAGGGTATGTTTGATCTCTCTTACCTGCGCTGTATACCAAACATGGTATTGATGGCCCCTAAAGACGAGAACGAATTGCAGCATATGGTCTATACGGCCTGCAACTATAATCGTGGCCCAATTGCCTTCCGCTACCCACGTGGCTCAGGCTATGGCGTAACCATGGAGACTGAATTTAAGGCGTTGCCTATCGGCAAAGGTGAAGTTTTACGGGAGGGCAAAGATTTGGCTCTGGTAGGCATCGGCTCCGAAGTCTATCCTGCCTTAGAAGCCGCCGAACTACTCGCCAAGAAGGGCATCGAAGCTGCCGTCATCAATGCCCGATTCGTCAAACCTCTGGATGAGGCTTTGCTACTTGAGACCGCCCGACGCTACTCCAAAATTGTCACGGTAGAAGAAGGAACGCTGGTAGGTGGCTTTGGTAGTGCCGTAATGGAGCTTTACGAGCAGAAATCGGTTAACAACGTAGAGGTGCATCGGATCGGAGTACCCGATACCTTTATAGATCACGCCAGCCAACCAGCTATGCGAGCCAAACTAAAACTTGATGCCGAGGGCATTGTCCACCAAATCGAGCATTGGTTCCCCGAACTGACACTGGTTCGCGCCTCACTTTCCAATAAATCCATGTAGGAGGAATTTCTAAGTCGGCTGGCCGCCCGATTTGGGTCACACCAAATCGGGCGACTACAAAACACCGTTTAGCCCACTACAAAACGTTCGACCACTTCTGGTAGAATTGAGAGTAAGCACTCAATTTCGGCGGCGGTGGTAGTACGACCAAGTGTGAAGCGAACGGCGGTACGAGCCAATCCTTCGTCTAGGCCCAGCGCAGTGAGGACATGGCTAGGTTCGGTTGATCCGGCAGCACAGGCGGAACCACTGCTACACAAGATACCATATTCTTCCAAACCCAACAGTATCGCTTCCCCGTTAACCCCCCTAAAACAAAAGCTGGCATGGTTGGGCAAACGCAAAGGCGGCTCGGCTCCTGTTAGCATGGCCCTCGGTAAACGTTCCACTACACCAGCGATAAGCTTATCCCGCAGTTTAGTCACATGCCGCTTATTCTCTTCTAGGTCGCGGTAAGCCAGCCGCAAAGCTGTGGCTAAACCCACGATTCCCGGCAGATTTTCGGTTCCGGCCCGCCTATGACGTTCTTGGCTCCCCCCCTGTATTTGGGAGGCAAAAGGCGTACCGCGCCGCAGATAGAGCAGACCCACCCCACGTGGCCCATAGAACTTGTGAGCCGAAAGACTGAGCAGATCAAGGTTTAAAGCGGCTAAATCCAAAGCGAGTAGCCCGGCGGCTTGGACGGCATCAGTATGGAAAGGAATACCATAATGATGAGCAATTTTGCCAATTTCGGCGATTGGTTCTAAGGTTCCAATCTCATTGTTGGCGGTCATCACACTGATTAGGGCAGTGTCGGATCGAATAGCTTGCTCTACATGGGCAGGATCAATCCGTCCAGTATGGTCTACGGGCAGGTAAGTAACCTCATAACCCTGCTCCTCCAAGTTTTTGGCTGCGTATAACACGGCATGATGTTCCACTGGAGTAGTGATAAGGTGGCGACGCTCCATTCCTAGATTTTTCCAACCTGCCATCACCCCTTTCAAAGCCAAATTATCGCTTTCACTACCTCCACTGGTAAAGATAATCTCACTAGGTCGGACATTCAGGAGAGTCGCGCAAACTTCACGTGCGGCATCCAAAGTACGGCGATTAGCCTCGGCTGGGGCATAGTGGCTGGAGGGATTATAAAATAGCTCGGTAAAGTAGGGCTGCATGGTAGCCAATACCACCGGATCAAGAGGAGTGGTAGCAGCATGATCCAAGTAAATAAAGTCCGCCATAAATCGCACCTATGCTATATTTGGTGGACCAAAGATGAAATCAAGGCCAATATCCAACGCTGGAGCAGAATGGGTTAATGCCCCCACTGAAATCAGGTCTACCCCGCTCTCGGCAATCGCTCGGACACTCTCCAAGTTAACGCCACCGGAAGCCTCGGTGATAGCACGACCATTGATGAGCCGCACCGCTTCGCCCAACTCTTGCGGTGTCATATTGTCCAGCAAAATTACATCAGCCTTACCCTCTAGGATCTCCTCAATTTGATCTAGGCGGTCTACTTCCACCTCAATCTTAACCAGATGGGGCAAGCGAGTACGGGCCTGTAGGAGTGCCTCTTTCAGACTCAAGCCATGGGTTGCCAGCGCGGTCAGGTGATTATCTTTGAGCATCACGCCGTCGCTCAGGTTACGTCGGTGGTTGAAACCGCCACCCGCCCGCACCGCATATTTTTCTAGGTCGCGTAAACCGGGTGTAGTTTTGCGGGTATCTACAATTTTGGCCTTTGTTCCACCTACCGCATCCACATAACGGGCCGTTAGGCTGGCTGTACCGCTCAGACGTTGCAGAAAATTTAGGGCCACCCGTTCGCCACGCAAAATACTTTGCGCCCTACCACTTATACGGGCTAGAACCGTGCCAGGCTGAAGGGTTGTACCATCAGGAGTGAGGATTTGAAAGCGCAAGGTCGGGTCAACGGCCTCATAGACGGCGGCAGCAACAGCTAGTCCAGCCACCACCCCCGGTTTCCGGGACACAAAATTAGCGGTAGCAGTTAATTCGGGCGGAATAAAATAGTCACTGGTCAAGTCACCCCAACCCAAATCTTCCTCTAATGCTGCCGCCGCAATCCGTTGCAACTGCCCCAATGTCATACCCAATGCCTCAGTTGTAGTTACCATCTTGCTCTGCTCCTCTTTTTTTTAGGGCTAAATAGAATAATATTTCTACGGTCTACTCCTACCCGATTTCTAAGCGAATAGTTATAGCACCTTGTTCCGCTCAGGTGTATGGTCAGGATCAAGCCCCCGCGCCTGGGCTAGGTGCAAGGCTAGAAGCTGACCAGGAACCACGCAGACAATGGGACTTAATGCCTCTGGTAGACCCTTCAAGTCAAGTGGAAGAGCCGCCCCAGCGGGCGTGGCAAACCGAAGCAAGCCGGGATCATCTCCAATGGAGATGATCTCAACACCTAGTTCCCGCAAATTTTGAGCCAATTCCAACAGGCCGGGAATAGCCGGGCCGTTCGCACCCACTAAAAGCGCAGGCAAGCTCTTATCCACTATGGTAAAGGGACCATGCAAAAAATCGGCGGCGGAGTAAGGTGAGGCAAAGACGTGAGCTACCTCCTTGAGTTTAAGGGCAATTTCCAGAGCAGTGGGAAAATTGTAGCCCCGCCCCAGAACCAGCGAATGGGCAGCCTGCTTATAACTCTCCCTGCTCGTAAGCTCCTTCACCTTCTCTTCAAGGCTTAGGGCTTGTTGTACGGCACTAGGCAAGCGTTGTAGACCTACCCGCAAACCATTAGAATCGGCTAACTCAGCAACTAAGAGGGCCATCATTGCTAACTCGGCGGTGTAAGTTTTGGTAGCGGCAATGGAGTGTTTAGTACCAGTCCCAAGCTTCATTACCACGTGGGCCTCTTTAGCCAAAGGTGAAAGCGGGTCATTGGTCAGTGCCAAAGTAAAAGCACCCTGCTTACGGCCTTCACTTAACACTTCCACAATATCAGGTGTTTGACCCGACTGAGAAATACCAATCACCCAAGCTTTTTTTAGATCAGGCGGACGCTTGTAGAGCGTAAAAAGAGAGGGGGCGGCCAATGAAACTGGCAAGCTCGTGTAAGATTCGAGGAGATAACGGGCATAAGTCGCCGCATTATCGGAACTACCTCGCGCCGCAATAAAGACAAAATTAGGATCGAAACTAGTGGCTCGCCGACAAACCTCGTGCGCGACACTCAGACCTTCATTTAAGGAGCGTTCTAGTATCCCAGGTTGCTCAAAAATCTCGTCTCGCATAAGTGTCATCAAAAACCCTCCTATAAAGGCTTATTTGGAGCTAACCCCGGAAGGTAGCCCCAACTTCGCGGGTCAAGCGTTTTTCGATTTTCTCGCGGAGTTTAGTTACTTCATCTTCGGTTAGAGTCTTCTCTAACGGTTGGAAGGTCAGACGGTAGGCCAAACTCTTCTTACCTTCGGGAATGGGCTTACCTCGATAGAGATCAAACAGGGTTACATCGGTGAGCAGATTACCACCAGTCTCACGAATTAACTGCTGTATTCCCCCTGCGGGAGTATCATCATCTACGATTACCGCCAAATCCTGCGTCGTTACCGGAAGACGAGTAACGGTTTGATAGATTTCACGCTGCATCAAGGCCGGGACTGCCGCTAGATCAAGTTCGGCAATAGCTACCCGTTCGGCAGGTAGATCAAACGCCTCTACTACTAAGGGGTGAACCTCGCCCACTACTCCTAGCTTTAACTTCTGCCCATTTTGCCGGAGATAAACGCCTGCCGCCCGTCCGGGATGTAGTAGAGGCGAATCGCTAGGGGTAAGTGGTTCGTAAGTGATCTGCTTGGCCGGAATATCGAGACGGCGCAACAATTCCTCCACAACACCCTTCAAATCAAAGAAATCGAGGCGTTCGGCCTCTTTCAGATTTGGGTTATAGCGCGAAAGGGGCAAACGGGGGCCAGTTATGGCTAGGGCTAAGGTACGACGTTCTTCGGGCAACAACTCCCCTTCGCGCTTGAGGTAAACCTGCCCTATTTCAAAAATTTCTACCTGCTCGATAAAGCGACGATTCTCCGACAGAGTTTTCAGCATAGAACTTATCAGGGTTGGGCGCATATACTCATATTCAGTACTGAGCGGATTTGCCAACTTCATCAGTTGGTTTGGATTGCTCCAGTGAAGTGAGGGCGCATCTGCCCCGGAGACGGCCCGGTGCAACTTCTTGAGATCGTCCAGAGAGACAATTGGATAGGTAATCACTTCGCTCAAGCCGCAGCCCGTCAGGATAGTACGCACCTGCTCATCCACCAAAATAGCGTAGTTGGTAAACTGAGGCGGCAATTCGCCACGTAGCGGCGATTCGGGTATCTTGTCGTAGCCGTACATCCGGGCCACTTCTTCGACCAAATCGGCAACGATGGTAACATCGTTGCGATAGCTTGGCACTCGTACCATTAAAGTATTGCCATCCCTAAGCGAGTGTTCTTCGCTCACCACAATAATAGTGGGATTGTCATCTTGACCAAATTGGTAAGTGCCATCGGTACGCACACGAGCCACATCAAATTCAAGGGCAGCAAGCATTTCAACTACTTTTTTGGTAGGTATTTCAATGCCTAGCACCCGCCGAATCTCGGTGAGCGGAAATTCCAAGACCTTGTGCGAATGGGGCGCGGGATAAACGTCTACAATGCCTTTGGCTATTCGCCCACCAGCGTATTGCTGCATCAACTGAATGGCCCGGCGTATCGCCACGGTAGTCAATTCTATGTCCACTGTGCGCTCAAACCGCTTAGCGGCCTCGCTCACCTTATCGAACATTTCCCGCGCCGTTTTGCGAATATTGAAAGCATTCCAGTTAGCACCTTCCAAGGCCACATTAACGGTGGTATCTTTGATCTCGCTATCGGCTCCACCCATTACCCCGGCCAGACAAACTCCGCGCTCGGCATCGGCCACCAACAAGACATTTGGATTAAGGGTATGGTCTACGTGGTCAATCGTCTCCACCTTTTCGCCCGCTTTGGCTCGCCGGATAATAAGCTGTTTGCCATGAATATCGTCATAATCGTAAGCATGAAGCGGTTGACCCAATTCCAACATAACATAGTTGGTAATATCCACGATATTATTAATCACGGGCTGATCTGCTGCCCTAAGATAGCGTTGCATCCATTCTGGGCTTGGGCCAATCTTAACCCCTTCAATCACCATCATGCTAAAGCGGGAACAGAGGTCAGTCGCTTCAATCTCAACTTTGATCTTCTTGGCTACGGATGGACCCTCTTCTAAGACCGCAATCCTAGGCATATAGTAAGGCACCCCGGTCATCGCCGAAACCTCACGAGCAATCCCAATCATGGAGAGCGCCCGACCCAAGTTAGGGCTAAGGTCAATATCCAAAATGGTATCGCCTAGCACTTCTTGAAGCGGCGCACCTACCGGCGCAACCGGGCCAAGCACTACAATGCCGTCAAAGGCTTCCGAGATACCCAACTCAAGGTGGGCCACCGCCACTGCTTGGCTATCGAGGCCACGCAACTTGCCACCTTTCACCGTGAAATAGGGCAAATCCCCACTCAGCAAATCACCGGAACGCTTACCCGCCGCCTTTTCATCCACCAACTTATGTCCGTCAATCAGCTTAGCACCGGGTAAGGCCATCGGGAATTTGTCGCCCTCTTGCAAATTCCACGCCCCGGTTACAATCTGGTACTGCTGCTGACCATCGGTAGCCTGCAAAACTACCAACTTATCAGCGTTGGGGTGTTTTTCCACCGACAAGACCTGCCCCACCACAACTTTATCCCACCCGGCCCCAATACGGATCAGCGACTCCACTTCCAGACCTCGTAAGGTCAAACCTGCCGCCAATTGTTCGGGTGTCCAAGTTATATCTATATACTCTTTAAGCCAGCTTAATGGCACTTTAATCATAAAAATCCTCGATATTAATTAAGCAAACTGGCGCAAGAAGCGCAGGTCGTTGCGGTAGAATTGCCGAATGTCATCAATGGAATATTTGAGCATAGCAATCCGCTCTGGACCCATGCCAAAAGCAAAGCCACTATATTTTTGCGGATCAATATCCACATTCCGCAAAACTTGGGGGTGTACCATACCTGCACCCAAAATTTCCAGCCAACCGCTATACTTACAGGCCCGACAACCCACTCCCTGACAGATCAAACAGTCAATGGATAAATCTACACCCGGCTCAACATAAGGGAAATAGTCGCAGCGGAACCGCACCTTGCGCTCCTCGCCAAACATTCGGCGGGCGAAAGCCGCCAAAGTGCCGCGTAAGTCGGCTAAGGTTATGTCGCGGTCTACGGCTAACCCCTCGAACTGCATAAACATAAATTCGTGGGTAGCGTCGGTCGCTTCGCTTCGGTAACACTTGCCAGGTACAATAATCCGCACCGGGGGCTTCTGCTTTTCCATTACCCGAATTTGATTGGGCGATGTATGGGTACGTAGTAACACCGACTCGCTGAAATAAAAGGTGTCGTGCATCGAGCGGGCAGGGTGTCCGGGAGGAATATTCAATTGCTGGAAATTGTAATAATCCAGTTCTACTTCTGGCCCTTCCGCCACTTGGAAACCCATCGCGGTAAATGCCTCTATAATTTCCCGGAAGACTTTGGTAATTACATGGACGTGACCCACCTGCACCGGACGACCGGGCAAGGTCACATCTACCTTATCACGGGTCAGTGTAACTTCCAAGGCCGCACTTTTCAGCCGCTCGGTGCGCTCCGCCACCGCCGTCTCCAGTATATTTTTGGCAGTATTTACCGCTTGGCCTACTAAAGGCCGTTCGACAGGGGATAACCCGCCCATACCCCGCAGAAACCCGGTCAATTCACCCTTCTTACCCAGATATTTAATGCGCCATTCGTCTAGGGCCACCAGATCGCTTGTGGCCTGCAATTCGGCCAGTGCCCGGCGTTCCATCTCGGCAATCTGGTCTTGTATCATAAATTTCCCCCTCACACCTTTTAATTATATAAAACAAAAAAGAGTTTAACGCACTTCAAGCGGTTTGTCCAATTTTTGAACTGAAGTTCTTTGATTAGTGGCAAAGTCTTCCAAAGCTACTCCCAACCTATAGCGTCCCGGCTTACTAGGCAAGGTTACATTCTGGTTATAGGCCACAGGTTGATTGGAAGGCCAGAACCAAGTCGGGAAGAGGCCATTGAGCGGCAGGGCTACACTTTCGGTTACACTGCGCCCGACTTCATCAAACCAGACCAGCACTACCCGGTAATTTTTGGTTAGGCTGGTCGGGTTAAACCATTTTAAAACAAGCGGGACATTTTCACCGACTCGCGCTTCGCCCTTTAATTCGTAATCGGCTAATTGGGGCAAATCTTGACCAAAATCCAGACGGGTAGCGGGTAAAACAAGGTTCGGCGAAAGTGGACCATCAAAGAGAAATTGACCTAACTGAATACGCTGCGCTGGATCAAAAGTTATATTTTGGTCATAACTAAAGGTAAAGAGCTTACGCCGCTCTACCAAAATCTCATTTTTATACAACTGAAGATAAGCAGCATAACGGCCCGGTGCAAGCGGGTTAAATTTCTTTACCGGGGGGAAAATATCATTAGTATAAAGCTCTACGGTCTTGAGCGTGGGCAAGACCAGATTGATACCTAGATATTCTTTGCGCTCCCGATTGGGTTCAGCCGGGGTAGCGTCCTCAAAGACTGGTGGCCCTCCCTGCTCTGGCTCTAAGGCCAATCCCAAACGCATCCAATGGCCCGGATCGGCACTAAAAGTAGCCTCTGCCGTCAGCTTAATGCGTTCCTCGTTCAGTTCGGCCCGGTATACGATTACGGTACTTTGGCGCAAAGTACGCGAATTGTCATAAGCAGGGGTGCGGGTCAACATTCCAACCGAACCACTACGATAGAGCAAATTCAGCCGTTCATCCAAGTTAACGCGGCCCAAATCATCGGTAAAGAGGTATTTTTCGGATTGTGGATTGTAAAACCATTGTTCAAAGGTTATTGGTTCGCCGGTTATTAAGATTTTAGCGCGGTTGCCCTGTCGTTGCTGGAAGAAACCTACTTGCAGCCAATAAGTCGGTGTGCCAAAGGGTAAACTGTAACCAACCGAATATTCCTCAAGCGCGAGATTTTGCGCCGCCCACTCTCCTACCCTAACCATATCGTCGGTTATGGCTGGGTAGGCTCTGGTAGGTTCAGGATGTGCCAACCAAGTTGCGCCCAAGGTTAGCCCAAAGATAACTCCACCAAGCCACGCACTTTGTAAAAGAGTTAACCGGGCCTTACCTGATTTAAACAAACCACCAAAATATTGCAATAGTTCAGCTAAGCCTAGCACCGCCAACAACGCAAAGAGAAAAGTAGCCGGGTAGAAGAGCTTATAAATCGAATAATAGGAAGCCTTATCAAAGAGATTTTTAAGGAGGTAGAAGGCTAAACCCTCCCCAAAGAGTAGCCCGGCATAGAGGGCTAACGGCTCGGCCCCCTTCTTTCGTAAAGCCAGAATCAACCCCACCATCGCTAGGGCTACTATCGGCCAACCGTAGCGTCCCAAATCGGGCAATAGGACATCACCCTCGTTCGCCACCGTGCCTAACCCTGTTTCCAGCCGATCTTTCAGGAAGAGACCAGTTAGCAGGGCTAAAGGCAAGAGTACCCCGGCTAAATAACTCAAGCGGATACGCCTAGTTAGTTTTACGCCAAAGAGAGCCACGACACCAAAAACTATCGTTGGGATCAAGGCCCAAGTTGGATAGGTAATGACCAAAGCCGCTAGAGTCAGCCAAAAGAAAAAGGCCAGAGCCGGACGAGGTTCCTCTTTCCACACCAGCAGAAAGTAGAGGGACAGCAATAAAAATAATTCCGCCAATACCATCGCGAAATAGTTCTGGGCGGTAATACTGCCAAAGGTATAACCATAGGGTATTAAGGCCAAAGTTGCTGCCAAAGCCGCTAGAGGCAAACGTCCCGTATAGCCTTTTAACAAGAACGAGGCTAGAGCAAAAGTTGTACCGCAAGCCAAAGCCAACCACAATGCCGCCAAGGGATAGAGCAAGTAAACTACATCCACCGACGATACCCCGGCAAAGAGGGCCACCACCGTCACAAAGGCCGGGGGATATTCGAGGCCATCCTGCAAATTAGCCCATTGTTCTAGTGCGTGAATGGGCAATTTTCCGGTCTCATAAATATAGTGCGCCAAACCATACTGATGAACCGCATCTACGGTAGTACCAACGGGTAGCAGCGAAGGTCGTCCCAACCAGAGTAAATAGCCTAATACCCCCATTACTACCAATAGAAAAAGAGCCAATTCAGGGGTTGAGCGAAACTCTATTCTTCTCCGGTTCGCGCCTTGCCTGAAGACCCAATAGGTTCCGCCCGACAGCAGGATTAGCAACGGGCCAACCGACCAAAAACGTACCGGCAAGCCCACCAAATCCAGCAGAAATGAAAAGACCACCGTGCCACCTAAAAAAAGTGCCAGAAAGACTAGCACTACATGAGTCATGGTCAAGCGTTCGGGGTTATTTTTTTCAGGCTGGATTTGTTCTGCGGCTGTTTTGATCTTTATCATCAATTTAAGTTAGACGAGAGGAACAGAGAGGAACACGGATTTTATTATATCTAATATATCTGTGTTTTCTGTGGCTCTCTGTGTTCATCTGTGTTACTCTCTTTAATTCTTCAGGCGATCCTTGCGTACATTGCTTCAGTCCACGCATCGAGGGTAAAGGTATCGCCAAAGCGATCTTTGATCTGAAAAAGGACATCGTCCACTTTGGAACGGTAAGCACAGTTGTTATTCTTCAAATCCTGAAGAGTAGCCACTAGAATCATAAGTACTTGGACAAAGAGTAGCCAAAAAGCTTGTTGGGCGGCAGGATACGAAGCTTTATGGTCTTTAGTACGAAGTTGTAGCTCCTGATTGGCAGCATTAAGGCAATGCCCAGCACTGATTAGCCCTTCATCGTAATGGCCCCGTTCGGCCAATATTTGCAGTAGATGTAAAGCAGAGGTGAAGGCAAACATACCAGCGTCGCCAGATTGGTCGCGACAGAGATTAAAAGCCTTTTCAGCCAATTGCGCCGTATGCTGCGGGTCGTCCAGACCCTCCAAGTAGAGATCACCAATGCGTACATAGAGCGCGGCTAAAGTTGGCAGGTCGCCAAGTTCCTTGAAAAGTAGACTAACCTGTTCCAAATATCCTAATGCCACCCGAATATTGCCTTCCGCCAGCTTGATTTCGGCAAAGTTGTTGAGAAAAACGGCCTGTTCACGCCGATGCTGCTCTGGCTTAGTCAGGGCGAAGCCCATTTCGGCGTAATGTTGGGCCAAGTTGTAATCCTCTCGATAGAGCGCGACTTGGGCCAACAGACTACAGGCTCGCATTTTACCAGCATCGTCCTTGGCACGTTCGGCCAAAGTCAGGCTCTCCTGACCATAACTCAACGACGCTTCATAATTATTTTCTAGGTAATTTAACATCGCTAGGTCTTGTAGGAAATTACTCTCTTCTTGGGCATCGGCTTTGCTACGAGCCAATTCCAATCCTTTGTGGGCAAATTGCAGCGATTTGGAATAGTCTTCCTTCCGGCGGTAAAGCTGAACTAATTGGTCGTAAGTTTGTAGTTGGTTGGCAATATCGTGATATTCCTCAAAGACCGCCATACTACTCAGCAAATAATCCTCGGCTTTCCCAAAATTATCGAGTTGCAAATTAAGCTGGCCTAATTGCGCTAGGAAAGTAGCCGTAGTAACCCGGTCGCCCAATTGCTGAGTTAGCAAGAGACCTTTTCTAAAGGTCTCTTGGGCCTTCTCCACCTGCTCGGTCAGGCTATACAGCACTCCCAATTTATATAGCACATCGGCTTCCGCTCGCGATAAGCCGCCCTCCTTAGCCAGAGCCAACCCCCGTTCTAGGCTAGTGAAGGTGCGTGGCACATCGTTTCGCATCATCCAAGCGCGAGACTGGTTGAGATAACTGTTTACAAGGGGAGTCTTATCCTGAAGGTTTTGATAAGTACTAAGGGCCTTTTCCATTTCAGAAAGGGCTTCTTCGGGCCGATGGAGTTCTAGGTAGATAAAACCAGCGGTATCGTGAGCAAAGGCATTTAAAATTGACCGTTGCCGTTTATCCAAACTGCGGTTAGCCTTAACCCGACACAACAGATGCTTAACTCCGTCCAAAGCGGCTTGGGGCGCAGTTTGAGCCTGATCGTAAACCAAGCGAATAGTTTCGGCTAACTGGTCAAATTCCTTCCGGTTAGCCGCCTCTGCTTGTTCACCCTCTTCTTTTTTACCAAAAAGAAAATTCACCCCACACTCTCTTAGGCTACTATCTAAAAGTACTAATCTTCTACCTCTTTATCTGCGCTATTGTCAATCAAATCGGCTGGAAAGTCAAGAAGAGTTTTGGCGCATAATCGGGATTGGAAATCCCTCCTACATTTGGATTTGTTTCGGCGTATAGTCGGGATTAGAAATCCCTCCTACATTTGGAAACTAATCCTTGAGTTGTTGCCGTAGTGCCTCGAAGAGAATAATGCTGGCGGCTACGGAGGCGTTGAGCGATTCGGCTCCACCGGGCATCGGAATATTTACCAGTTTGGAGACATTGCGCCACGCTTCTACTCCTGGGCCATGCGCTTCATTGCCAACAACAACGGCAGTGGGCTTTTTCCAGTCTACTTCAAAATAGTCTACGCTGCTCAATTCCCTGAAACTGTGGCGACCCTGATCGGGTTGGTCTTCCAGATCACCCTCCGCTAGGAAAATCTGCTCAATGCCCAAAGCTTCAAACTGTTGCAACAACTCCGGCCACTTCTGCCCATAAGCGGAGGGAACCCGAAAATGTGCGCCCATTCCAGCCCGTACCACCTTGGGTGAGTAGAGATCCACAGTACCCTCAGTCAACCAAATAGCCGCATTACCTGCCGCACCAGCCGAGCGTAAGATAGTACCCAAATTACCGGGGTCCTGCAAACCATCCAACACCAGATGAAATTTCTTAGCCGCCAATTCTTCTGGCTTCCAATCAATAAAAGGAACCGCCGCCGCGACCCCTTGGGGGGTGACAGTATCGCTAAGTGAGGCAATTATCCTCTCGGTGGTGGGGTAGACTCCCTTTTTATCCTCATAAAGCTCAATCAAGCGTAGGAGTAGCACTTGGCCCAACTCGGTGCGACCCAACATTTCGGGATCATAAAGGGTGTAGAGTGGTTTGAAAGGCGAAGCAAAGGCTTCACTAACTAACCGCACCCCTTCTACCATAAAGTGTTTGGCGGCATAGCGGTCACGTTTATTGAGTAGATTTCGTAAGAATCTAGCCTTATCATTATCTTGGCTGGTGATAATGCCCGGTATTTTTGCGACTGGTTCAGGCTGAGCCTGAGCCTGAACGGGCGGACGAGGTGCTTTGGGTGGTGGCTGAGCGGCAGTTTTGGGACGTGGGGGGTAGGGCGGTTTGGGCCGAGGAGTGACGGTAGTCGGAATAGATTGTTCCCCGACCGGGCCACGATTAGGATTCCCTTCGCCGATTCCCTGCCGCCGTCGTTCTAAATAGGCGGGTGAAGGCTGGCGTGGCGTATGGGCGCGTTGGGCTTTAGGGGGTCGCCGGGAAGAGGGTTTGTTATCGTCTTTCATTTCGTACATCACTTGAAACTCCACTAAAAACAGCAATGGCCGGTCTAAACCGGCCACAACTTTATTTTACTTCTAAAAAGGTCTAAGCTTGTTTTGCCACTGGTGCGGTCTGATACTCCCGCGCAATTTCCACAAACTGATTGAAAGCGGGAAGGTCATGTACCGCTAGGTCGGCCAGTATTTTGCGATCTACTTCCACCCCGGCCTTGGTCAAGCCCTCGATCAAGCGGTTGTAAGGCAAACCTGCCAACCGACTAGCCGCATTGATACGGGTAATCCATAACCGACGGAAGTCGCGTTTGCGCGTCCTACGGTCGCGATAGGCATAAAACAACCCGCGCATCCGGTGTTGTAAAGCCATCCTATAAAGTCTACTACGTGCGCCGCGATAGCCCTTGACCGCCCTTAATACTCGGTGGTGACGACGATGGCTCGCTGCGCCGTTTGTTGCTCGTGGCATAGAAAGGTTTCTCCTTTTGCTTTCTTACGCTCTGTATAAGCAATTTTCAAAGCCCTGAAAGTGTCTTACGCTACACTCCTCCGGCACGGACGCAGCCGGTCAGGGCAGACGAAAGGCGAGGGTTAGTCGCCTAGGGAAATTAGTCCGGTAAGCCGTAGGGCAGGGCTGCCGTGATATGCCCGGCAAGAGCCGGAGCAAGAGGCAACGACTTGTCATAAAGCTGCTTCACACGGTTGGGCTTACGACGGCGCAAGTGGCTCTTTAGCCCCTTAGCCCGCATAACTTTGCCATTCGCGGAGAGCTTAAAACGCTTTTGTACGCCCTTGTGAGTCTTTACTTTTGGCATTGGGCTGCGTTCTCCTTTCAAGAATTTAACCAGCTTGTTTTGGCTTGCAATAAAGAGCGCCGCATTAATGCGGCGCTCCTCTTACAAAGCTTTGAGATTATACCATATCTACACGGAGGATTCAAACAGGTAGATACCGCGCCCAAGCTTCATTGCCCTGAGCCTGACCGAGTAGTACTACGGTGACGTAGGTTGGACGGAATGGAGGGCGGCGTAAGGTCATTTTGGCTTCGGGCGTAAGCTTGTCGGCTTTCTTACGGTTGCAACTTTCGCAAGCCGCTACCACATTCGTCCATTCGGTCTTGCCACCGCGCGAGCGTGGTACTACGTGATCAAGCGTGAGCTTGCTCCGTGAAGTTCCGCAATACTGGCACTCGTGGTTATCGCGAGCAAAAAGCGTCTTTCTGGTAACGGGTATATTTACCCGACGTGGTACTGGTACATAAGTAATCAACCGAATCACCAATGGATAAGGCATTTCCCTAGTGCTGGCGCGAAGTTGTCGCTCTAGGGCTTCTACCACTTCAGCCTTGTCCTTGAGTAGTAGCACAATGGCCCGTCTCAAAGAGACAAAACTGAGTGGCTCGTAAGTAGCATTGAGTAATAGAACTTTAGTCATTGTTAATCTAACGGCACTCACTCTTTCAGGTTGCGCCTCCTCCTTTCCTTAGAAAAATATGCAAAATATCCAGAGTTTTATTTGACTGAAGGTGGTAGTTGGGATTCGAACCCAATGCCCCTGATCCACAATCAGGTGTAATACCTATCTACTACAACCACCATCAATATAGAAGAATGGGGCAGGTGGGAGTTGAACCCACTTGTGGGAATTAAACCACCCCAGTTTTACAGACTGCCGCTCAGACCGTAGAGCCTCTACCCCATACAAGCCCCAGATCGGAATTGAACCGATGATCTCATCCTTACCAAGAATGCGCTCTAACCTGCTGAGCTACAAGGGCATTTTCTAAAACGTTAAATTTGCCAAACAAAAAGCCACCTGATTTGGTGGCTTCTTGCAGCATTACTTTTCGGCTTTACCCTATACCCCGTGTTACTTTGGGTTTTGGTCTCTTGCCGGGCCTCGCCGCTTGGCTCAGAAGTACCCCCTTTGCCTGCGATGACGATAACCATCAGTAATAATGCTCTCAATGCCACCCTCGCTGGGTCGGGCGGTATAATCGGCCTCTGGTAAATGGGTTAACTCAAACTCGCCGCCCATATGCCACAGCCTAAGCTGACAACCACCTACAGCATATGAACGTTTCCCTATTAAACTGATATACGAACTTGAATTAAACATCTAAAATATCTTCTCCCGCCTAATGTTTTCTCGGTCTCTCATAACCGTGCCAACTTACCAACTAAATCTTCTTCAGCTACCAGCTAAGCTATCCTTCTCTCTTGATAGCTTACTTGGTTATATTATAACAATCAGACTAAGACTTGTCAAGGGCTTTTTTACCCCTCATAATCAAAAAGTTCGGTATAAAAGCCGCGAATGTATTCGGGCAACCGTTCGGGGTGGCCCATAATACCACTGGCAAGTCCGGCGTATTGCTCCCAATCAATTATCGTGCCGTCCTCCAAAAACATGCCCTTGAAGCCAGTATTCGGGTCGCCGTGTTCGTAAACATAGGCTAGTTCTTGGGCGCGACGATAGCGCGGATCGGTCTCTTGCGAAAGGCGAGTCACCATTTGGGAAAAAGTGGTACGCACCGCCACCTCTTTGCGCCGCTCTTCCCACCAAGCGTGGGCCAATTCATGAATAGCGGCCTCTTCTTGAGCAGTCTCCAGTTCTACCAATTTCTTCTCATTCCACCATAACCCGCCACCTCTGGTACTGTGGGGGCTCTTGACCGTTACCCGCACTCCGTACCACTGGAGCCATTGCCATGCGCGTTCCCGTAGGGGCAATTTCGGCAAATCAGGATGTACTTTAACCATCTTTAAAACCTCCATCTAATTTAGATCCAATATCCTTGAATAAGCCCCTGTAAGAGGGATTTCTAATCCCGATTTCTAATCCCGATTTAACCACAGTCCTG
>JACAUC010000473.1 GCA_013390945.1 Candidatus Chloroheliaceae bacterium | reverse complement strand
TGCAAGTTCCTAAGCGATCTCCCTAGTTCCACAATCTTTGTGGACTGTAAGGTATCTACACCCAGAAGCTTTTGGCTTGCCACGCGAGGGTAATTCTATCGCTGATCACTATGCTCCTGAAGTACCACCGTCAGGTAAAGGCCAATAAATCATAAACCTGGACTGGGCATAAATGTTAAGACTGTTGCCACGTGGCAAGAAGAGAATAGAGGAATCGCCGATACCATAAATCCACTTTCAAAAGACCAAGCCCGCAATCTGGTAAAATATAATGTGAAGGAGTTTGAACAGGTCTTTTATAATTTGCAGCGTCGTGATCTGATGCAAGAACGAATTGGCAATGTCAGCTTCTTCAGCGAAATTATGCGCCGTTGGGTAGTGCGCCGTAGCTTAGAGAAATAATATATGGGTGCTAAAATTATTTTATCGAGACCGTTAAATTTTTGAGGGTTTAGAAATGAGCCTAAAATCTAAACGAAAACCCAAAACTAACCCAGCCTCGCAGACTAAGGCATGTTTCAAAAGAGGTTGACAGTTTGAAGTATAAACAAGCTCAAATGCCATTCAAAACTGTCAACTTGGTTCAAGCTCAAGTCTGAAACATGCCTAAAAGCGAGAAACGACCTGATCCCGTTTTTAAGCAGCTTATGACCAAGGCTGCTTTAGGCGTTGGTTTGGAAAAAGGCCCCACCGAACTACAAATTGCTCAGACCACTAGCAGCGATATGCTGCTGGTTATACCGACAAACATTCCAATTGAAGATACGTTGTTCGATTTCTTTCGGACTACAAATGTGATAGAGTTTAAGAGTGCCTCGGACGGATTGACCAAGGAGGCTTTCGCGGTACAGTTGGCCCGGGTCTACCTGCTATTTGCGGAGACACCCGCTCTGGAATTTAGCCAAATCTTGAATGTAATCGTTTCATCCCGCTATCCTAGAGAATTTTTAAAGTATTCGCAGGATGAGGGTTGTCCTTTCAGGGTAGATGATAATCGGGAATGGCTCTACCGGGCCCGAATCGGTTATCAAGAGGTGGCCTTGGTAGTGTGCGAAAAATTGTCCTTGGAGCCGCGCTATGGTTCTTGGCTACTCTTTGCCGATGCCAACACTCAGAAGTGGCGGGATTTTATAATGATGGCGGCTTCTCAACACAATTGGGAGCTTTTAGAGTTAGCACGTGATTTAAGACCGAAGGAGTTTAATGCCATGGCCTCACAAGTGTTAGAACTTTTTGAACAATACGGCCCAAAGGAAAGAGCTAGGCTAAAGGCCGATTGGTGGGAGGTGATTGATGATTTGCTTCCCAAAATGAGTAGTGAAAACCCTGAGAAGCTACTTGATCTAATGGATCATGCATTGTCCACCCTTAAACCAGAAGAAAGAGAGCGCCTGCTCAATTTTTTGATGAACAAAACACCAAAAACAGAAGAATAGCAATGGAGTTTAGTCCAATATACTACTAACTATAATAGAATGACGCGAATATAATAACGAAAGGTATTCAAAATGGAAAATTTATCAAATGTACCGGCCCCGGCAGGCCGGGAGGTTGCTACCCTAGCTGGAGGTTGCTTTTGGTGTTTGGAAGCGGTCTATGTTCAGCTTAAAGGGGTAGAGCTAGTCGAGTCGGGCTATATTGGTGGTAAAACCGTCAATCCCACCTACAAACAGGTTTGCGATGGGATATCTGGACACGCCGAAGCTGTCCAGATTACCTTTGACCCCCAAACCGTCTCTTTTGAGGATTTGCTCAAGGTCTTTTTTACCATCCACGATCCTACCACTCCGAACCGTCAGGGTCATGACGTGGGTACACAATATCGCTCTGCCATTTTTTACCACAATCCTTCACAAAAAGCCACCGCCGAACAAGTGATTGCCGAATTAGAGGCCAACAAACTTTGGAATCAACCCATTGTCACCGAACTCACCTCTGCCGCCACCTTCTACCGGGCCGAAGATTATCACCAGCACTATTTTGAGCTTAATCCGAACCAAGGCTACTGCCGGGCCATCATCGCCCCTAAAGTAGCTAAATTTCGCCAGCACTTCCTCAATCGGCTCAAAATCGGCTAACGAAACCCTTACTCCTACAGGTTCCCTGATCTTGTAGGAGGTGTTTTTGCCTGATTGTGTAGGATGCCGCTAGGTTGTTGCAAAGTCGGAGAGCTATCCAATCTGGCAAGAGTAGTGGTATGTGAAAATCAACTGGCGGAGCAGCATCCTACAATTTAGCCCTAATCAGTCGGTAGATGTGTGGTGGATT
>JACAUC010000472.1 GCA_013390945.1 Candidatus Chloroheliaceae bacterium | reverse complement strand
CTAATCCCGATTTCTAATCCCGATTTCTAATCCCGATTTCTAATCCCGATTTCTACAGGGCTATTAGCTATAGGAAATTAGTTTTAACTCTGATTTATCAAAGATTTGATAGTAGCAACCAAATCTTGATTGGAAATCCGCGATTTAACTAGGGCAGTCGTTACATGCCGCGTAATGTCTGCTCCCACTTCTTGGGCCGAAAAGATCACTACCGGAGTGGGCTGACCGTTAGAATTATTCAACAAAGGTAGCAACTCCAAGCCAGAGCCATCCGGTAGTTCCAAATCAAGAATAACCAGATCAAAGGTCTCTTCTTTAAGCTTTCGCTTGGCCTCTTCTAGGGTAAAAGCATAGGAGACCTGAGCCTCTTTATGCAAAATAATAGCCACCACCTGCAAAATATCAGGATCATCCTCCACGTGGAGAATACGAGGTTGGGGGTTGACCCGTTGCCCGGTAATACGCTTTACAGCGGTAATCAACCGGGTTTGATCTATTGGCTTACCGATCCAATCCACCATCTCCAGTGTACTACCCTTTAGGCGGTAGAGACCACTTTCGGCATTAGCCGAAACTACCACAATGGGCAATTCAGCCGTCTGTTTTTGCTGGCGTAATTCTTGAATCAAAGAAAGGCCATCCTGATTAGGCATTACCAGATCAAGGGTCATCGCGGTATAAGTATTTTGGGCCAGCAATTGCCGGGCCTGAGCCGCATCATAAGCAATATTAGTCTCAAACCCGTTTTGTTCAAGCATCAGACTCAGCAAGTTAGCAATTTCAGGCTCATCTTCACAGATCAAGATACACGGTTTTTCCTGATGTTCTTGCAAATTAGAAAGTTCACTGAGCAAATTTTTTTCTTCCTGCCATTCCGGGAAGTCAAAGTAGAAGGTCGTTCCCTGACTAGGAGCGGTGGTAAAACCGATTTTACCGCCCAAACGCTCTACAATCGCTCTAGCAATACTGAGACCTAGCCCAGTGCCACCCTTTTGCCGCGTATCGGAGGCATCTGCCTGTACAAATTTCTGAAAAATGCGTTGCTGAAACTCTTCTGGTATACCGGGGCCATGGTCAGTAACAGTTACGCGAACAGAACCCGGCAAACGCAACATTGAAATAAAGACCGTATCGCCAGCCGGGGAGAATTTGGCTGCATTGGAGAGCAGGTTTGTAAGTACCTGCATCAAACGGTCACTATCGGTCAAAACCTTAACATCGGGCAAAGCTTGAATTAGCTGGAAGTCCACCCCAAATTGTGCGCCATAGGGTCGGTTAGCTTCAATCGCCTGTTCAATTAAAGCTACCAAATCCTGGGGCTTGAGGTGAAAAGCCATCTTGCCATTCGCAATCTTTTCTATGTCCAAAATATCGTTTATCAAGCGGATCAGCCGCTCACTATTTTTGTAAGCAATGTCAACCATAGTTTTAGCCGAAGGTGGTAAATCCCCCGCCACACCTCCAGCCAAAAGCCCCAGTGAGCCACGAATAGAAGTAAGAGGAGTACGAAGCTCGTGGCTGACGGTAGAGACAAATTCATTTTTGAGGAGATCGATTCTCTTGCGCTCGGTCAGGTTCAGTTCATTTTCGGCCCAAGCTCCTAAATCACGGAGAGATTGTAAATCCGTTTCGCTCATCTGGCGTGGAAAACGATCAATAATGCACAGAGTACCCAAAGCATTGCCGTTGCGGTCAAGCAGGGGTTGACCAGCATAAAAGCAGAGATAAGGCTCAACTTTTACCAGTGGATTATCAAAAAAACGCAGGTCTTCCCTAGCATCTGGAATTACAAGTGCCTCCTTATTGAGAATCGCATGTCCACAAAAAGAGATGCTACGTGGTAATTCGGAAAGAGAGGTGCCTTGGCGTGATTTGAACCATTGCCGATTCGCATCTACCAAGGAAATAAGTGCAATAGGCACGTTAAACAACCGTGTCGCAACCCTAGTAATACGGTCGAAGCGCTCTTCTAAAGGAGTATCTAAGATATGTAGGCTCTGAAGAGCAGCGAGCCTATTACTTTCATCCATTGGCACAGGTGGTGTAATCATAATCTAATTCTGACTGTTTCTTCATTCCGTTTAATACAAGCAATACAAGTTTTGTGCAAATTCTCCTACCTCACCCTAATTATCACACATGCACATTAAGAAAAAGATTACCATCCCAAACTCTGTAGGAGGGATTTCTAATCCCGATTTACCCATCCCCGGTTTACCCATCCCCGATTTACCCATCCCCGATTTACCCATCCCCGATTTACCCATCCCCGATTTACCCATC
>JACAUC010000471.1 GCA_013390945.1 Candidatus Chloroheliaceae bacterium | reverse complement strand
CTCTCAAGGTGAAGGTGTTGGGCGTATTGCATACGCCCGCTCTCAAGGTGAAGGTGTTGGGCGTATGCAATACGCCCCTACACGGCATTATTCTAACTTAATTCAAACTTTACTTTAGGTTTTTTTAACCCCCTTTGCTTGACTCCACCCCTTCAAACAGGTATCATTTTGAGCGGAGCCATACTCGAACATTTGGCTGATTTTCTGGTTTGAACGGACTTTATCTTTTATCTCTAAGGAGCAGTCTCTAATGGCAAATAATTGGAACAATACCAGCAGCAGCGGTGCTGCAGGTAATAACGATAAATTTGGTAAGCTGGCGGCGGGTCTTGGTTTAGCGACGGCGGCAGCCTTTGGGGTAGCCTGGGCTAACGCCCGCACTAAGGCCGCCCAACGCAACGGTCCGCCCACGCTGATTGATTGGCTACGAGTGCGCGAGATTGCTCTGCGTCTCAATCCCCAAGATGGCACTACGGTAGAATGGCGCACTAAATGGAACACTTACTATAGCCAAATGGTTAGCCGAGCCGTACCCCTGATTGAGGAGTATACTCACACCGCTTTCCCGCGCAACCTCAACACCGTTAACGCGGTTAGCCGGATTGAATGGGTGGATGCCAATATTGCCTCGTTCCAACAACTCTTTGAGCCTATCGAACGGCTCAATCGGGACGCGGTTCAACGTAGCAGTCCCGTCAGTCAGGCGGTTTTTGGTGGGGTTAACCAACTTTTGATTAGCGGCGAGATGGGCCTCTTGTTGGGCTACTTGGCCCGGCGGGTTTTGGGTCAATATGACTTGAGTTTGCTAGGTAAAGAGGTTGTTACCACCGGGCGGGTCTACTTTGTAGAGCCAAATATCAGTGCCATCTGTCAAGCCCTAAATGTGGAGGGGGACGAATTTCGCCTCTGGATCGCTTTGCACGAAACTACCCATGCCTTTGAGTTCGAGTCGCACCCGTGGGTACGCCAACACTTTAACTCTATCCTAGAGAAATATTTCTCTTATATCACCGATGACCTTTCCAATATGCGAAACAACGGCGGTTTGAGTGGCTTTGTCCAGCGAGTACGCAACAACAGCGATCAGAGTGGAGCGTGGCTGGAACGGATTATGACCCCGGAGCAAAAAAACCTCTTCCAAGAACTGCAAGCCTTGATGAGCATCGTGGAAGGCTACAGCAACCACATTATGAACGCCATGGGTTCTAAGCTGATGCCCAACTACGAGCAGATTAAGGAGCGCGTGGAACGTCGCCAGAAGGAACGCGGTATTATTGACCAGATTTTCATGCGTATCACCGGATTAGGGCTAAAGATGGAGCAATATCGGTTGGGCGAGATTTTCGTGGATGCCGTCGTTGCGAAAAAGGGGATTGATTTTGCTAACCTCATGTGGGATCGTCCGGCCTATATCCCCACGATGGAAGAGGTTAAAAAACCGGAGTTGTGGATTACCCGCATTGAGCTTAGTCAGTAGAGGATTTAACCACTGTGAATTATCGCCCTCCGAGGCCAGGCCGGGGCAATCTGCCCCCGACTGGCCCCAGCAATTACAACGTTTTGGGAGTACATATGAGCGGCAAGAAGAGTAAAGGTTTTTCTTGGCTGGGTGGTTGTGGTTTTTTGTTGTTGGGTAGCCTTATCGGGATAGTTGGTATTACCCTCTTAGCCTTCTTTTGGCTTAGCTCTCCCGTTTCCAACCAACCCTTACCTCGTCGGGATTTCACGGGTACGGCGGATGTTGCTGCTACGGCGAGTGAGCCCTATCTTAATTCCGCTATCACCCGCTACCTTAAAGCTAATCCCATTAGCCTGAGCGGTATCGTCAATATTAAGGATATAACCCTTCAAATCCAACCAGAACAGCAGATTGCGGTAGCCTTGCGCGTAGGCAACGACCTAGGGGATTTTAATCTGACTGTGACCGAGGCTGTCGCCGTTCAAAATGGCAAAATTGTGCTAAAGCCTGTTGGTCAGCCTCAAGTGGGCAAAGGCAACCTACCTATCCCTGCCGACCAAGTGGTTGCACTAGCAAATACGCTCCTGATCGAGCCAGAGATCAACCGCAACCTTGCCCAAATTCAGGTTGCCACCTACAAATTTCGGTTGGTAGACCTCACCACCGCCGCTGGTTTGATTACGGTTAAGTTTAACGCACAGTAACATGGAAAATCAACCGACGGAGCGGCATCCTACAAATTAGGTCCATATTTCAGGATTGTGGGTGAGGGAAAATCAACCGACGGAGCGGCATCCTACAAATTAGGTCCATATTTCAGGATTG
>JACAUC010000470.1 GCA_013390945.1 Candidatus Chloroheliaceae bacterium | reverse complement strand
CATTCGTGATGGTGATCACAAAATCGGGATTGGAAATCCCTCCTACATTCGTGATTTCCATTTAGGGATGGGACGTGAACCCTTGTAGGAGGGATTTCCAATCCCGATTTTCCTGTACCACGGTTCTTCCATCCCGATACCCGATTCTTCCAATATCGTTTTCAACCGAACCATACCACTATTATAGCCCTAACCCCCCAGCCCTTCCCGGTACATCTCCTTCAATTCTTCCACCAGCCTAGCCCGTTCCTTTTTTGGCGTAGCCGCCAAATGTTCCTCTACTTTTGCCAACATTTTCTCGAAATTTGTCATAGTTTTAAGGATGATCTTCCGGGTTCTCAGTAACAAAGTTTTGAGCTTGAGCGACTTGTAATAGTTGCCTATCCGAACTTACAAAAACAAAAAGCTCTTTAACCAATTTGAGCCTACTTCAAGGAGGTGCAGCTTTATTAAAGCACTGGTATCCAGAAAGAGCAGATTCACTAAAACCTCTCCTCACGGTCTTCATTTAATATTTCGGTGGTAGTTTTCGCACCAAGTGGCAATTTCAGATTACTCACATCTACTTTGGCTATTTCGGCCAATTGTTCAGGGCTAAAAACCGCTTTCAGATGGGCCGTTACTTGCTCGGCGGTAGGCCGATAAGCTCCCGGTATTTCTACCCGCCGGGCTTTGGTTGCACCGACCGTTGCCTTTCTCTTTTCTATCAAATCTTGCAAAGCTTGTTCTATTAATCTATCTAGTACTACGAGACTGTGATTGCCGTAGTTACTGCTTATAATTCCCTTGCAAAGCTTGTTCTATTAATCTATCTAGTACTACCCCTTGCTGCTGGGCTAACTGTTCCAGTTCTTGCTGGAGCTTATCCGAAATATTTAGACTTAGCATATTTGGTACTCCCTTCTACCAATTATTGTACTCGCGCTCAATCCGACGGGCTTTGAGGTTTACCAAGCCATCAATTTTCACGGTCACTCAAGGCTGAACCGAACCTTTTGGCCCTGATAAACTGCTCAGAAAATCTGAAGGTGAAAAGATGGTGAGCGTTGCCATAGCATAATCTTTCAAAACTTTCATCAGCTATACTTTTGAAGCATATCGTTAAAGCGCATCTCTTCTAATGCTTCGTCACTCGGCAGTGGTCCTTCCGGTTTGGCGATACCTCGCAATCTTTCAGCCGGAGTTCCCATAAGGACGGCGGCGGATTTGATTTCCTTCTGAATAGATTGGGCTAAAACTTGTAATAGCGAAAGCCGTTCATCCAACGGGCGCTGCTGAAGTTCTGATACCAAATCTTCGTATTTGAGCATTTTACCTCTCCTTGCCACTATTGATTTATCACCATTTTGTTAGATGACCCGATCATATTAAAGGCTGCATCAACTCCAAATCTCAACCCTACCCTACCATTATTATAGCCCTAACCCCTCAGCCCTTCCCGATACATCTCCTTCAATTCTTTATTTGCTCACGTCAAGCTACTTTTAGGGGCTGATAATATAAAACCAGCAATTGTGCTGCGGTTATCGCCTGTTGAGCATAAGTTTGGCCCTGATTGTCACTAAACTCCACCTCGTACACGCCGGGGGCTAGTTCCTCCACAATCGTACCCACTTGTCCACGTTTCAGATTCTTTTCTGGCAAATCTTCGAGCAAGGCCACTATATCAAACAAATTTACTTGTTCTGCCATTACCTGCACTCCTTATAATAATACATAACAGGTGACAAGCCGGGGAAAATCCTCACCCGTTCGGACAATCCAGCTACTTCTTATTTGCGCCTGACCTGACGGGCCTTGCGCTTCAAAATCTAGCATATAGCGTTGCCCATACTGGTCATTTTCGCCGGGGCTAACCTCTTCTTGGCGGGCTGCTTCTAATAGCTGCTTTTGCAATAGCACGGCTGATGCCATAGTAAATCCCAAGACGGAAGCAAATACTCGCGCTTTATGTTGCCCACGTGGGTGGGCCGGATTTAGACAGTAATCGGTTAGTTTTGCCAGTTCTACTATGGCCTGTTCTGCCTTCGGTAGCCTCATCCCCTAACCCCCAGCCCTTCCCGGTACATCTCCTTCAATTCTTCCACCAGCCCGACCCGTTCCTTTTCCGGCGTGGTGAAGTCTCTGTATCTAATCCCGATTGTTCCGTCATCCCGATTTTTCAATTCTGCATAGGTTTTGCCACACAATCGGGATTGGAAATCCCTCCTACATTCGGGGTCACGTCGGGATTGAACCCATAATCGGGAACGTCGGGATTGAACCCATAATCGGGAACGTCGGGATTGAACCCATAATCGGGAA
>JACAUC010000469.1 GCA_013390945.1 Candidatus Chloroheliaceae bacterium | reverse complement strand
TACTCACACCGTCTTGTGGGATATTGCTCCGCCAATTGATCTTCCTACTCACACCGTCTTGTGGGATATTGCTCCGCCAATTGATCTTCCTACTCACACCGTCTTGTGGGGTATTGCTCCGTCAATTGATCTTCCTACTCACACCGTCTTGTGGGATATTGCTCCGCCAATTGATCTTCCTACTCACACCGTCTTGTGGGATATTGCTCCGCTAATTGATCTTCCTACTCACACCATTATGTGGGATATTGCTCCGCCAATTGATCTTCCTACTCCACCAATCTTCATCAATGGTTTTGCAATGGTGTTAAATTAATCATAGACTAATGAGGCAAGCACTTGTATAATTAATCTGGGGTAAAGTCAGCAGGAAATAGCCCTCAAAAGAAGAGGTCAGCTTTCCCCTAAAGCAGCGCGAGGTTGAATTATAGTTATCAATGGGTTAAACTAAAGCAAGTAACGGGACAATTAGAGCAACAAAACTTCTGCGAGTAGTTAACAAGCTTTTAAACCAACCAATAACGATTTTGGTTTATATGTTTTGATCCAGCCTTAAAAGGCGAAACTTTCAATTCGGGGAATTGTGGTTAAGGTGATACCAGCTTTTGAGAAAGAAGTGGAGGATTTGCTATGCCGGAACAACAACTACAACTCTATGTGGCTATTGCGGCTACTATTGTGGGTATGGCTGTGGTGGGTATTATTGTAGCACAACTGGCAAAGGTCGCACCCGCACTTGTAGTAATTGGCCTCGTTGCTGGAGTATCCTATTTTATCTACCAGCACTATGATGATGCCACTGTAAAAGTGATGGAGAAGGTGCTAGATCAAGAACTCTGGGGACAGGATAACGCAGTAGTGATGGTTAACCAAAGGGATGTTCCAACCGCAATCTTTGAACAGTTGGCGAACTATCGGGGCTTAACTCTCCTTTCGGTAGAAGACAAAAATTTTAATGCCGAGACAGTTAACAAATATAGGACGGAATACAAACGAGAAGTAGTGGCCCTGCGGTTTCAGATACACATGGATACAACCTATGCTAAAGTTACTGTACTTCCCTTTGGAAGTAGAACTTGGCGAGAATGGCAGATAGACTATGATAAAGCCAAAAGTATATGGCTCTCGGCCAAGTTAATTAGCTAAGTCAGTAACCAGAGCCCCTAAAGGGGCGTGGCTTTTCGGGGTAGGGGCGTATTGCATACGCCCAACTTGGGTTCTGACCCGCTTTTGCTGAAAAATAGATTGAGTAGCAAGGAGACGCACTCGTGTGCTTGTAGAGTCGTGTTCTTTTAAGCAGGTTTAAACCTTTTGAGGGGTAATGGCCTGTTGAAAAGCTTCAAACGATAAGTGTTCACAAAATTTGTCATCGGTTTCAATTTGTCGTATTCTGTATGGCATTGGTAAAGTTTTGACTCCTTTCCTATTCTATTTTTGATGACTGATTTGGAAGTATGCCCTAAACTCTACCTTCTTGCATCCTTGTAGCCTTATTTAAAAGGTATTGGTTTTACTACAGGTGTGAAAATAGAGAACGATTTGAATTATGCGAGTTTTGCTAGTAGAAGATAATCGTCGCTTGAGTGAAGCATTAAAAATGAGCCTGACCGAAGAGGGCTACGCTGTAGATGTAGCTTATGATGGACAAGCAGGCCAAGAGTTAGCCGAGTTTACCCAGTATGATGCCATTATTTTAGATCTGATGCTACCCATAAAAGATGGTCTAGCGGTCTGTCGGGAACTACGCCGCCAACGCATAAATACCCCCCTAATTATGCTAACAGCCCGCGACACCGTAGACGACCGGATACGTGGCCTCGATAGTGGCGCAGATGATTACTTGGTAAAGCCGTTTGCCGTCAGCGAACTATTGGCCCGACTACGTGCCTTGCTACGGCGAGAGGCTCCTCACAAAAGCGGGCTTTTGGAGATAGGCGACCTAGTAGTTGACCCCGCCACTCACTTTGTCCAGCGAGCCGGGCAAGATATTAAACTCACCACCAAAGAATATACGCTACTAGAATATTTTGCCCGTAATCCCAACCAACTAATCACGCGCGAGATGATTGAAGACCATATCTGGAGCTACGATTTTGAAAGCACCTCCAATGTAGTAGATGTTTATGTCCGACGTTTACGACGCAAGCTAGATGATCCTTTCGAGGTCAAGTTATTTGAAACGATCCGGGGGGCCGGTTATCGGCTACGCAACTCTGCCAAAGGCGACTCACATCTGTAAGAGGGATTTCCAATCCCGATTTTGCATCACACTTGTAAGAGGGATTTCCAATCCCGATTTTGCACC
>JACAUC010000468.1 GCA_013390945.1 Candidatus Chloroheliaceae bacterium | reverse complement strand
GCGGCACAACCTTGCTAGGGGGTTGCGCCTTGCGGATTGCGGGCGGCTTTTGCGGGGCTGGTATATCGGGTACCTCGTCTTCATCGGTATACTCTTCAAAATCTTTATCCGGTTGCGTATTCATACGGTAAACTCCTTTTCAAAATCTCTTAATAGCTCAAAATCCTCAAAGACCTCAAAGCCACCTCAAAGACCTCAAAGATTAGGTTCAATTTTGAGGTCTTTAAGTCGGGTAGGATAGATCGGAAGAAGAGCAGTCTCTTCTCTCACTTTGTCCGGCCTCATCTTGATATGTACAATCCTTCCCGGCGCAATCTCTAATTTGGAGGGGTCGTACTCTTTCCAGTTGCGTTTGTCAGCATAAACCTGACAAGGAAAATCCCAGACCTCTTGAGACAGGTCATCATGGGTGGCTATTCGATGCAACGCCTCGCCAAATTCCACTTCGGTCAAGGTGGTTTTCCCTTTAACAGTCTGTACTAATTCCAATCCCTCGGCCTTGAGACCTTCGAGCCATTCGCGGTAACGACCTTTTGGTAAGCTCACCATCCGGTAAAAGGTCTCTTCGCCCGTCTTACGCAACTGGAAGAGCAGATAGAGAAAGACGTAATATTGGCAAAGGGAGAGCCGATCTGCGTCGGTCAACTCAAGTTGAGGCTCTGGTTCGGGTTGATCTGGTTCGGATTGCTTTGGCTCCTCCGTGATAGAAGGAACTTGCGATGCCACCAACATTTGGGCAAGGGCGGTGTAGCGATAGGCTCGTCCCAATGCTTCAAACAGATTGGAGACCGCGAAAATAATGGGCAAACCCAAAATTAGCATCCATTCCAAACCTTGACCATTCAATCCAAAGTAGCCTAATGTTGCCATTAGTACGACTAAGATTGCCATCCAAACTTTGGCCCAACGGAAGTTTCGGCTTCGCGAAAGGGTGTCATACCAAAGTAGTAAATTGCTCATAAGTTTGTGCCTCTATTTCAAATCCAAACCGTAACGTTTGGCATAGGTTTGGACGTATTTGCGAGCCGTCGTTTCCGATTTGGCGGGGTCAAACAATTTGCCGATAGCCGGATAACTCCAACCATCCATCCTCAAACGGTAGCATTGCGCCTCCCGCTCTTCACCCTCCAAACCTTTTAGATCAGGCAAAGTTGGGGTTTGGATACTTGTTGAGGGTTCGGATTGAGGTTTGGATAGGGCCAAATCCTCGCCCACCAGCAATTCTTCCCCTAAGAGTGCGGTCAAACTTACACCAAGTTTAGGTTGGGCAACCAGTTGAGGGTTTGGCGCAAAGGGTTCGGGTAGTGAGCCGCTATCTGCCGCACCATCCATCCAAACCTGCTGAGAAGCCCGTACCATTTGAGGTTTGGGTTCGGATGATAGGTTTGGGTTTGGCGCAAAGGGTTCGGATAGCAAACCACCATTCACAAGGGTATCCATAACCGCAGGTTTGGATGTCCGTACCATTTGGAGTTTGGGTTCGGATAATAGGCTTGGGTTTGGGGTTTGGATGCCCGTACCGTTTGGGTTTGGGGTTTGGATGCCCGTACCGTTTGGGTTTGGGGTTTGGATGCCCGTACCATTTGGGTTTGGGGTTTGGATACCCGTACCATTTGGGTTTGGCGCAAAGGGTTCGGATATCCGTACCGTTTGGGTTTGGAGCAATGGGTTTGGATTTAGGCTGGTCTCGGATTGCACCACCCGAATGGCTCCGGCTACTTCGCGCAAGCCTTCGCGCATTTCGGCAAATTGGGCGGCTACGTCCGTTTCGGCTTCGATAGGGTGTTGCTCCATTTTCGGCCAAACAAAGGCGATGATGGCGGAGCAAACCAATACGCCGTAAGGCAAAGGCAAGGCCAATTCTAGGGGATATATCGGCCAGCCAGTCGGCCCAGCGTAGTAGGAAAACTGGATGTGAAGCGTCAGCAAGACAAAGGGGAAACTTAGTCCTGCCAAGATTTGACGCTGTTTTAAGGTCAAGGTGGCATTGTGCAGGGCGGTGAGCAGGGTTAGGGCCGGAATTATTTCTAGCACGAGGGACATTGCAATCGCTTTGGCTTCTCGCGCCGCCCATTCTCCCCGTTCGTAGAGGGTGATTATCTCGACGGTATGCGGCACTGAGACCGACAGTAAGGCCAGAGCCAACAACCACGTCGCCGCCACCAATAGCCCGTTAAAGCTCTTTTGGAGCCGCGCCCGGAAAAGCAGGAACCAGAGACCCTTGAGCAGTTCGACTAGCATTGTTTAACCTCCTCTAATTTTAGATTTTGGATTGCCGATTTTTGCCCTTTTGGGTAGACCGGATGTAAGGCAAAATTAATTAGCATAGTTGGCCTTTCGTCCG
>JACAUC010000467.1 GCA_013390945.1 Candidatus Chloroheliaceae bacterium | reverse complement strand
GGGAAATCGTGATTGGAAATCCCTCCGACAGGTGAGGGAAATCGTGATTGGAAATTCCTCCGACAGGTGTGAGGGAAATCGGGATTGGAAATCCCTCCGACAGGTGTGAGGGAAATCGGGATTGGAAATCCCTCCGACAGGTGAGGGAAATCGTGATTGGAAATCCCTCCGACAGGTGAGGGAAATCGTGATTGGAAATCCCTCCTACATCGGTTTATTTGGGGTCATCTCCCTAGCAGGAGATGACCTTTTCTTTATCGCCTATAATATTCCTTTCAGTATGGCCTCCGCGCCAATTAGAAATTTTGCCCAAATCCTATGAGCTACTAAGAGCCAGTTCAGGCTTAGAACTGGTTCTTTTGCTGCTAAAAATTGGTTAGATTTTTGACAGTATTGGCAATAGGGTGTAACATGCAACCTAATAAAGGGCTTTTTGCCCTTTTTTAATCTAAACCTGTTGCCGAATAAAAATATACTAAAACCTTTGAGGAGATTAGCTTAGACGTATGCCAAGCAAGAAAACCAAACCGGAGCGACCACGCCGTCCCGGAGCAGGCCCGATTATTAATGACCGCCCTGCGGCCCGGCCCTCTAGCTCATCCGGCCCTAGCCGACCGCTTAGCAGCGGTGCTTCGTCCCATCGGTCCGACCCTAAAGGCTCGCATCAGCATAAAACTAACTGGCGTATTATTCGTGAAAATGTTGGCTGGAGCCTTGTCATCGGCCTGCCGGTATTTTTGGTAATTTTGGCAATTCTATGGCGCTCTACCAATGGCTTCAAAGGTAATCCTTCGGACACACCACTTCCTACGATTGCCCCAACTGTTACCGCCGGGTCTTATCTGGCTCCGCCTGCGGCCCCTAACGGGGCTAGTCGTAACCGTCTGCTCTATTTCCAAGCGGCGGCCTCCGATAAATCTATGCAACTCTTCAGTGCTGATGCGGATGGCTCGAATCCACTTCAGCTTACCAATAGTGCCGAAATCAAGAGTACCCCTTCTTGGTCGCCCGATGGTCGCCAAATTGCTTTTGCGGCGGACGGCGTAGGTCTCCAACTAGTTAACTTTGACGGCAGTGGTCTACACACGGTAGCCTATAACGGCTTTTCCCCGGTCTGGTCGCCCGATGGTAAACAATTGGCCTTCTTGAAACAGGAACCTGCCACCGATGGGCGCGGTCCTGATAATACGGGCCTCGTGCGCTTCCTCTATGTTACCAATGTCACGGCTAAGCCCAACGACGAAAAGCAGTTGGCCTATGATGCGCTCGGCCCAAGTTGGTCGCCCGATAGTAAGGAGATTGCCTTCTTCTCATTACGTAACGCCGTAATGTTTACCATTCCAGCGGCAGGTGGCGATCCTAAGCAGATCAGCACGGGTGGTCTGGGGGGTTGGTTCCCCACTTTTGCCCCCGATGGAAAGAGCTTTGTCTTTTATGGAGCCAAGAATCCCGCCCCATTTGTGCAAGGTCTCGATTTTGGTTCGCTCACGCCAATCCCAACTACTGCTCCCATTAGCGCAACGGTAGCGAGTACCGAGCTAACCACTACTACTGTTCCCGTTAGCACAACAGTAGCGAGTACCGGGCTAACCACTACTACTGTTCCCGTTAGCACAACGTTGGCGAGTACCGGGCTAACCACTACTACCAATATTAGTGCAACCTTCACGCCCTTTCCAACTGCTACGCCGCCTCCTTCGGCACTAATTGGCCTCTACCAGGTTAATCGAGATGGCAGTGGTTTGAAGCAATTGGTAGAACTAGAAAACACCTCCATAGACTTCAAAAACAATAGCCCCCGGTTTGCTACCTATATTGCAAATTCGGCGGAAGCCATCGTCCTGCTGAATAATCGGCCTAGCTTCCGGGTGGCTCCGGTCTGGTCATCAGACGGCAAACAGATAGCTGGTTTATTAGCTGGATTAGGCCATGAAAATGCTGGCATTACCGTTGTCTCGCCAGATGTGAGTGCCCCGGTCAATATTATCGCAGGTGAAAATGGCCTTGAGGCTGGTACTCGTTTAAGTCCCTCCTTTTCTGAGGATGGTAGCCGAGTCTATTATTGGTTCCAAACTCCCGGTAGCAAGAAGGTATTGCGCTATTTCGATCTTGGTAGTAAGAAAGAGACTACGATAGTCAGCAGTGGCGACAATAGTTTCCCGCAAGGCTGGGGCTTTAAGCGGTAAATTTTTACTAGGATCTCAATAAATCGTGGTAGGGGCGTATGGCATACGCCCATCTGCGACCAACAGCACAGGGTTTATTGAATAACCCCCTCGTGGTAGGGGCGTATGCCATACGCCCATCTGCGACCAACAGCACAGGGTTTATGCAATAAACCCCTCGTGGTAGGGGCGTATGCCATACGCCCATCTGCGACCAACAGCACAGGGT
>JACAUC010000466.1 GCA_013390945.1 Candidatus Chloroheliaceae bacterium | reverse complement strand
GCAACAGGACGTGAGCTACCGAGCCGGATGGAGGTGAGCGGAAACGGTCAACCTAGCGGTCAAACCGCCCGAATTTTGGTCAATTTGGAGGGTGCAAAATATCCGATAGTGATTGACCCCTTGTTGGTGCAACATAAGGAATTAACCGCCAGCGATGGCGCATCAAATGACTACTTTGGAGGCGCGGTCTCCTTGAGTGGGAATGGGCAGACCGCCTTGATTGGGTCTTACGGCAAAATTTTCACTGATAGCAACAATATCTCTCATACTAATCAAGGGGCGGCTTACGTCTTTACGCAGACTACTAACGGTAGCTGGTCGCAACAGAAGATTTTGACCGCCACCGATGGCACGGGCGGCGACTACTTTGGCAATGCAGTCTCGCTAAATTATAGTGGTACTATCGCCTTGATTGGGGCTTTCGGCAAGGCTGTCACCGACACCAACACTAATCTGACTCGCACCAATCAAGGGGCGGCTTACATCTTTACGGGGGGTGGAAATAGTTGGTCGCAACAGATTAGCCTGACTGCCAGCGATGGTATAACTAAGGATTGGTTTGGCGTAGCGGTGTCGCTGAATTATACGGGTACTATCGCTCTGATTGGGGCTTACGGCAAGACTATCACGGACAGCAACAGCGTCCCGCACACCTATCAGGGCGCAGCTTACGTCTTTGTGGGGGAGGGAAATAGTTGGTCGCAACAGATTACCTTGACTGAAAACGATGGGACAACAAATGACTACTTTGGGTTTGCGGTCTCCTTAGATATGACAGGTACTACCGCTTTGATTGGGGCGGCAGGTAAGACCATCACGGACACCACTATCCCGCACACTCAAGGTGCAGCATACCTATACTCCCTTACCCTTACGCCAACCAATAATATTTCATCGCCCGTGGTTACTTTGACTGCTCCTAATGGCGCGGATGGGGATCTTTTTGGCAGGTCGGTATCGCTGAGTGGGGATGGTCAGACCGCCCTAATTGGGGCTCCCAGCAAGGCCGTGACTACCACCAATCAGGGCGCGGCTTATATCTTTACGCCCACCAATGGTATTTGGTTGCCATCGCCTGCCTTTACCTTGACCGCTAGGGATGTGGTTACAAATACTGACCGCTTTGGGTGGGCAGTGTCGCTGAACAGTAATGGTACTATCGCTCTGGTTGGGGCTTATGGTAAGCAAATTGGCGTGGGGCTTCAACCGGGTAAGCAAGTTGGCGTAGCACCTCAACAAGGAGGGGCTTATTATATCTTTGTGCCTACCAGCATTAATGGGTGGTCACTCTTGACTGCCACCACTGGGGCGGCCTATGACTTGTTTGGCTATGCCGTATCGTTGAGTGGGGATGGGCTGGCTGCTCTAGTAGGTTCTTACAACAAAACTATCGGGACGAACACGAGGCAGGGAGCAGCGTATGTCTTTGGCGTTCCTCTTACAACGACCACTACATTGACCATTACCCCCACTGCTCAGGCTGGATTTGGAAAGTTTGTGACGATGACGGCTTCGATCACACCCCCTGATGCTACTGGGATGGTGAGGTTCTCCGATGACATTGGCAATGGCTCGATTTTCCTAGATGATAGTCCCATTATTAGCGGGGTGGCTACCTACCTAACTAGCACGATAGAGCTAGTGGAGGGCAATCATAGTATCACCGCCGAGTATATAGGGGAGGGTAAATATTTAGGAAGCACTTCCGTCGCAGTCCCTTATACGGTATTGCCCGGAACGATTATTTCGCTGACGGTTAATCCGCCGGAGCGTTCCAACTATAACCAACTGATAACCGTAACCGCCTCGATCACTCCGACTACTATTACAGGCACGGTTGAGTTCTACGTGGATGGTGGAATTTACACGAAAACAGTTAGTAGTGGAGTGGCTACTTTCACTATCAATACTTTGATTACAGCCACTCATCCTATAAGTGCTACATACACCGGGAATACGACTTACAAATCGAATACCGCTTACTTGAATAAAGACTATATGGTTCTTGGACGATGGGTAGTGCTATCCAGCAGCGATGATGGCTCCGGTTTAGAGCCTAGTACACTCTCCTATATGTTATCTCAAGCAGAGACTCAAAAACCACTAACCATTACCTTTGACCTAATTAACACCAACACCGTCACCCTTTCTAGTTCCCTAGTCCCTACTGTCCCAATCGGCGTAAACATAGATGGTGGTGGTATTGGTTGTAATTCATCGGCCATAATTATCAACGGCACTGGTGTTACTGGAAACGGTCTGGTATTGAGCAGTAACAATGTCCTTCGCAATCTATGGGTCAAAGGTTTTAGCCAAAAGCAAATCACTGCCTTGACCGCTAAAAACATTTTGCAGTGTGTCAAAGTCTCCCGGTAACAAGAGAGGAACGGTCTCC
>JACAUC010000465.1 GCA_013390945.1 Candidatus Chloroheliaceae bacterium | reverse complement strand
CTCCTACAATCTACAATCGAGATTAGAAATCTCTCCTACAATCGAGATTAGGCTAGGCTTCGCGGTTGAGAATCGGTTGGCTACGCTCTAGGCGACGCTGGGCGGCATATTTAACGCTGTAAGAATTGCTGGCTCCTTTGTAAAGAAAAAAGAGCGACCCTATCTGGATAAGATGGGCTATAACGGCTTGATTGAAAGCCAAAAAGCCTAGGTCAAGCTGAAAAGTGAAGAGAGAGAGTAAGGCACTCAAGACCAAGAGGCTAACTCCCGCAACTACTGGCGGAGCATCGGCGGCCCGGTCGCGTTGTTGGAAGTAGAGTATGCCGTAAAAAATGGTGAGGCCCACTCCAGAAAGCACTTCGTAAATCAGTACTATCGGGAAAGAATTGAACCAAAAGAGTGCCAGCGCAAAGAGCAAATAGGCCACCCAAGCGGATAGGGTAAAACGATGCGCCCTAGTATCATTTAAAACCCGATAAACCGAATTAAGCACCAACATGGTGAGTGAGAAACAAGCGGCAAGGTCGCCCAGTTGCCAGAGCAGAGAGGTATTATCCATTCTTTGCAGTCCCGCAGTGGCCTCACTTGAGTTTTTAAGCAGCAAGCCCAAGAAACCTAGCGGCCACACCCACGCTCTCCAACCCGGCTTGAACCGATTAGAGGCCGCCGACGCTTCGGGGATAACCAGCAATAGTGCCAACAAAGAAACAAAGACCAGCAAATAGCCTGTCAGGTAGGTAGCGTTATATACCGACATAAACACCTCGCTATAGAAATGAAATAATGTTATAAAAATTCCTCTACTTTAGCTAACACCACTATTGTACCACAACTGCCCCCAAATTTGAATCATCCCGCTTTTCCAAAATTGGGTGGTCTAGATCAACCGCCAGAGGGCAACGGTTCCATCCGCCGATACTGCGTCCCTCTCGTTTTTGAGATATAATCGAAGCGGTCGCTAAATTTAAGGGAAAAGTCAGATTTAGGGTAAGCGTAATAAATTATGGTACATGCTCTCTCTACAAAACCAGAATCGGTTGAAATTAAGGATCAAAATTCACGGAACGGGAACGGAAATGGCTATCATGGGCTATCTAAGCTTGAGATAGAGCAACCCTACCAACCGCCACCACCTTGGCCGAGGAAGCTAAAGAGAGCCTCTCAGCCTTGGCCGAAAGATATAGAGGAGGCTTATCAGCGTCAGTTAGGGCCATATACCGTTCCAAATGCCATTACTTTGATAGGGGAGGAGCCAATTGAACTCTACAACGGTTGGTTGGTCTGGCAAAAAATGACCAACTTAAAAGAACGCCGCTTTGCTGGCAATTTTCAAGAGATACTCTCATCCACCGCCCGAAGCTATCACTTTGGACAGGGCTACCCAGACCAAGTGGAGTGTATGATGTCCAATGACAAGTTGCTGAAACCTGATGTTTGTGTCATCTCCGATCAAAGGTATGATCTTTACGCCACTCTAATTCAAGCGGAGAGTGAACACTACGTCCTAAAGGGTAGTCCAGAGTTAGTGATCGAAATCCGCTCCCCCTCTAACCGCCGGTCAAAGGAACGGGCCAAGCGCAAAGACTATTTTGAAAATGGGGCGTTGGTAATTTGGGATGTAGACCCTAAAAGGCGGATAATCTGGGTCTACGAAGTCGAAGACCCAAAGAACTTTCAGAAATATGAGGCAGCAGATCTTATCCGTTGCGAAAGATTATTTCCCGGCTGGTGGCGATTGGTGGCTGATTTCTTTTCTAAAGAGCTAACGGCAGAACAAATTCCAGGTGAGGCCGCTAAGCAGTGGCGAGCCGAAAGTCGAGCCGAAGGACTTGCCGAAGGACTTGCTAAAGGCGAAGCCAAGGGCAAAGCCGAAGGTGAAGCTAAAGGCAAATCCCAAGGACTTGCCGAAGGTGAAGCTAAAGGGGAGCTTGAAACTTTGAGAAAGATGCTCTTACGGCTGGCTAGTCGTCGCTTTGGGGCTAACATATTACCGAACGACCTTGGGTTCCGGCTAGAGCGTTACACAGTGGAAGAATTAACCGACTTGGTAGATAGCATCGCCCTTAGCCCCACTTTGGTGGAATGGCTCGATACCTTTCCCGTTTAAACTCATCGGACGAGGAGCCGGATGAAGGGTTACAACATCGGCAACCGTTACAACATCGGGATTAGAAATCCCTCCTACAGATTCTGGCCCGATACCGCTCCGCCAGTTGATCTTCCCCTCACCCAAATCCTGTGGGATACCGCTCCGCCAGTTGATCTTCCCTCACCCAAATCCTGTGGGATGCTGCTCCGCCAGTTGATCTTCCCTCACCCAAATCCTGTGGGATACCGCTCCGTCGGTTGATTTCCCCTCACCCAAATCCTGTGGGATGCTGCTCCGCCAGTTGATCTTCCCTCACCCAA
>JACAUC010000047.1 GCA_013390945.1 Candidatus Chloroheliaceae bacterium | reverse complement strand
AAGTCGGGAATAGAATTCCCTCCTACAAGTCGGGAATAGAATTCCCTCCTACAAATCGGGAATAGAATTCCCTCCTACAAATCGGGAATAGAATTCCCTCCTACAAGTCGGGAATAGAATTCCCTCCTACAAAAGATTGGAAGTTCAAGTTAGGTTTTTGGATTTATCTCTTGGCAGAGTTCTGGCTTCGTTTTGCTTTCGAGGGTGCTTTCGCTTTCAACTTCGGCTGGGACTCTGGCATCGGCGAAACTTCAACCGCCTTCGCCTCTGGCGAAAGCTCAGCCGGAACCGGAACCAGAGCGGAACGTTTCAGCACCAGCCGTTCAACAGATAGCTAGTACAGGATTTTGACGGAGGAGAGAGCAAAGGCCAGCCTTCGCTCGTCGTTACCCTGCCCTAGCTCTTTGGGTGAATGGGCTGGTTCGGCACTACGCAAATTAAGGGTAATTGCCCCGGCTGGAAGGTCAAGAACTGGCGTGAGTAGCTCAGTAGGTGCGCCAGTCAGGTGTAATTGGGCGAGAAGGCGACCATTTAGCCGTAGGTCAAGGGTATCTTTGGGCGCAAAACTCCACGCCGTAAAGCGCAACTGAATCTTGGAGGGAGCCGCTAGGCCGAGGGTCAGGTTGGCCTCCTGTCCCGCCCAGCGATAGTTGCGTCCATCTTCCAACTTTTGGGCTGGGAAGAAGCCTGGGGCGGCGATAGGAAAAGGTTCGGCTCCGCCTGCTTGCGGAACCCTGTAGGCAGTTAGCAATTCATCGCTGTAAATTTGGGCGGCTGGCCCCAACAATTTAGCCAAGTGTTCTTCGGTACGGATGAAGCCCTCCGGGTCATCAGTCGGATATTCGTCGTGATAGTTGATAACGTAACGGATATTATAAAAATTGAGCAGACGCAAAACCACCGGGCCACTGTCAAAGAGCGGGTCGGCTGGAATGGGAAAGCGTTCGAAAAATTGGCGGAAGGGCGAACCAGCCAATTTATCGTAATCCTCGGTGCGGCGGGAGATATAGCCACTACTCGTGGGATGGTGATGCAAAGCTTGGAAATACATCCGCCGCGCATCTTCGGTGTAGTGACCGTTTAGGGGTAGTTCCAATAGGCCAAAGTTTTTGTCTGGCTCTTGGGCCATCTGGCTAAAGAAGGCAGGACTTGGTAAGGGTTGTAAGGCCACAGGCCACACATTCACCTCTAACAAAAAGAGTACCAACCCTAATCCGACTATTCCCGGCACCCCAAAGTGCTTTAACTTTACTCTCCCCAAGTAGCCCGAAACTACTTCGCCCAACCCCAAAAGACCCCAACCAGCCAAGATACTCAAACCCAATTGGGCCATAGCCATAAAGCGAATCGGGCTACGCCCATTGCTCACCAGCGGCAATTTGCTAAATAAGAGGTAAGGCAACGGCAAATTGTGTAGTGCCTCTTCAGGGCGCTGAGTCTGATCTAGCCGCAGGTAAGGGCCAAGGGCCAATACCAATGCCGCCAAAGCCAACAATGCCCAACTCGCACCTTTCCAGCGACTCTTGACTATTCCTAAGAGAGCCAGCAATAGGGTACTATAGCCCAGAAAATAGGGCGGCCAACCATTTCCCACGCCCCGATTCGGGTTAAAGAAGGAAGGCAGGGCCGCCGATTGTAATATCTCTACCTCGCGCCCCTCGACAAAGCGAATGGTCACATCGTTGGTATTAAAAAGCATTGCCAAGACTAGTGGCCCGGTTAGTAACAACCAAGGAGCCAGCATTAGGGCAAAACGCTTGGTAGTCTCTAGCCAACCTTGACCACGCTCAATTATTAAGAGCCAAAAATAGAGTACCCCGGTGTAGAGTAGCAGATAAAGAGTATAGTAGAAATCGGTGTAGGTGGTTAGGGTCAGCACCAGCGCCGCCAATAGCAGATAGCCCGAATTGGGCTTTTCACCGCGTAAGGGTGCTACGGCTTTATGCAGTAGTAAAAGGTAGAGCGGTAACCATTGTAGCCAAAAGACCGAAGTTTGCCCTTGGGCTAAGTTGTGCCAATGGAAAACCGAAAAGGTGTAGAAAACTCCGGCAGCAAAGGCGGCAAGCTGTTGCTGCATAAAGTAATGTGCTAGGGCATACATTGCCCAACCCGTCATCACAAAGCCGAAAAAGATTATCAGGTTGTAGGTTAAGGCATAGCTTAAAAGCGAACTAAGCAGACCACCCGGCAGGCTGATAGCAGGCTGTAGGGTATGGTAGTAAAGACCCAGTGGATTATGGCTATCCCGATAAGGGAAGAAAAGCATATCGGTCTGGTAGGGATTAATACCACGCTCAAAAAGTGCGGTACGCATCCACCAAAAATTCCAGATATTTTGCCAACTATCGGGTATTCCACGCGGTATGCTGCTACCCAAATGTAGCGGCAAAGGCCACGTCAAACCCAAGGTTAACAAGAGATAACCCAACGGAGGCCACCACCGCCCTATTTTTGGCTTAAAGCCCTTTTTAGGATTAGCACTCTCTCTCACTGCGCCCGATTTTTGATTTGAACTTTCTGAATGTAATTTCATACCCCTAATGAATTGGTTAAAAATTAACAAGCCAGTTTATTTATTCCTTCTAGCTCAATTTGTTTAACATAATAACATAATTCTACTTTGTTATAGTTTCCACGTCATTAAGCTATTGGAACAACTTTGCTTATTGACCTTCTTCTGCTCCACCTTCTGCAGCCGGATCAAGTTCCGTCATAACCGCTTCGGGGTCTTCGCCTGCTTCAATCCGATTTAGAGCCTCGTCAAATTCTGGCCCTAGTTCTTCACCCATGCCGCTCTCTTGTCCCATTTTGCGAGCCCAACGAGCGACACTTCGCGGGTCATCGGTCTCCAGACCAGCCATCATACGGTCAAAATCGTAGATTTCTTCACCTTCACTAGAGGTACTTTTACCCATAGCGAAGCGGGAAAAGAGGCGACGCAATTCCTGCCCCCCACAGCGGGGACACCTGACATTTGAGCTTGCTTCTTCGGCTAGGCTAATGCTTCTGAAAAAGATAGCCGATTTGCGACTACAAGCTTTGCAGCGATATTCGTAGATTGGCACTTGGCTCCTCGCTTATTTAAAATCTAGTTCCTTTGTACAGGGTACTGTACCATAGCCTTGAACCCGTTGCAATAAATACTGTTGCTCTATTGCTTTTTTAGCTCAAGTGGCTTATACTCAAATACAGCAGCGATGTGCGCGAAGAACGCTGCCACCAATTTCAACAGTTATTATATAACTAGATTAATCATCGCCTGTTAGTTAAGCCGGAAGGCGAATACCGGTAATGGCTCAGCCTGATTGTCATACAAGGACAAAGCTTCGCGCTGGGGCTTCCACAAGGAGGAAATTTCATAATGGATTTTTCGGATAAAACTTTAAATTGTCGTGAATGTAACAAGACGTTTCTTTTTACTGCTGGTGAACAAGACTTCTTCCGACAGAAAGGTCTGGTTAACGAACCGGGTCGTTGCCCAGAATGTCGGGTAAAACGTCGCCAACAAGCTTCGACTGGTAGTACTCCTGTTCCAACGGATACACCTGCTTCGATTGTACGTGAAGTGAGTACGGTAGTTTGTGCCGAGTGCGGTAAAGAAACTACGGTGCCATTTCGCCCGCGTCTCGCCCGACCGGTCTATTGTAGTGAATGTTTTATGCGACAACGTACAAGCCTACCTGTCAACCAAACTGCGGTCTCCTAGTGTGGTTTGGTATTGAATAATAAAAGACCAAGAGGCTGACAGCTAACGGCCTCTTGGTCTCTAGCTTGGATAATAGCATAGTTTTTCCCCTATAGCCTAAAGTGGTTCGATGGCCTATAATGTTGTTGTCTCTTTGGCTTGGTGTAAGAAGTGCCAAAGCGTAACCAAAATAGCGTTTTTAAGTTAATTTTGCCTAAAGTGCCGCAACTTTTGCCTTGTCTCCCGCATTTATAGTATGGAAGGCTACCGACCTAATCCAAAGTAACCTTGCTATAAAAACTATAAATTTATACCGCCAGAATTTGCTGAGTTCAGCCTAGGGCTAAAAGCAGGCCGAGATTAGCGCGGATAAGAAGCTGGGATGAGAAAATGCTCAATAGTAAAGCCCTTGTAACCGGCGTTGGCCCGTCACTCCTTTGTGAACGAGTGGGCGAAGCTGAAAAGACCGGGTTTAACAAGAGTCTGGCTAGACCAGCGGGCAGAAGGGCGACCGAGGAGTTGGCTGAATCTTCAGTTACGGTTAGCGTAATGTCCAAGACGAAAAGTTCGTATTATGAGTCGGAGTCCGAATGGAATCCGGCTACCTTTGACCGGGTGGTGGCGCAATATCAGCCCCGCATCTACCGCTTTATTTATGCGATGGTAGGGGAAGCTGAAATGGCCCATGACTTAACCCAAGATACTTTTCTTTCTGCCTATAAAAGTTTACTCAAACGGGCCGAAGCCACTCAAGTGGCAGAAGAAGCAGGGCTGTTAGAAGAGTTAGACCGGGCTAAGAACAATATGTCTGCTTGGCTCTATACCATTGCCCGTAATGCGGCCTTGAGTGAAATGCGCCGCCATAAGGTGATTCGCTTCTTTTCCTTCTGGCAGCGTAGTAGCACTAGCGAGGGCGAAGAAGAAATTGACGGTATGACCGATATAGCCGCCCTAGAATCCGGTGGCGGGGTGGAGGCCCGCTCCGCCCTCCACGATGAATTGCAGCGGGCGATGAATAAAGTGGGGCGCGAAAAACTGACCGCCCTCTTACTTCATATAGATGGCTTTTCTTATAAAGAAATCTGTCAGATCACGGGCGACTCGCTTTCTAGTGTTAAATCTCAAATCTTTCGCGCTAAAGAGAGTATGCGACGTGTATTGAGCACACCCGCCGTCACTGGCCCGTCTGCCGGGTTAGCAGAGGAGGCCGACTAACTATCATGCCTACCCCATTCGATAACTTCAACCCTAACTCTGCCGAGGCTAATCTCCAGACCCCCGACCATCCACGCCATCGCCAGATGCTAGAACCGCTTATCTCGTTTTACCAAGACGGAGAGGTTTCCTCTGCCGAACGGTTAACCGTCGAACGCTATTTAGCAACCTGCGCCGAGTGTCGTCGTCTCTTGATGGGCTACAACCAAGTGGAAACCCAACTTCAAATTTATTTAAAGGAGTTACCTGCGCCCAAGTCGCTCCGCCCTTTTTCCCAAAATAATCAAGCTCGTTTGGTAGGAAGAGACCTAAGTAACTCGCTCGAAATAGACAAGCACCCCACTCGCCACTGGTTTACGCCTGTCGTGGCGGGGCGGTTAGGTGGCGTGGTGGCGGCTATGCTGGTGTTGGTTAGTCTCTTTAGTTTAGTCTTAGTCTACCGGAACAATGAGACCGCCACACAAGTGCCTACATCTGTAGCTGCTGTCTCCGCCACTACTCCTGAGTCTAGTGCTACGCCTAATCCTAGCCCACTTCCTTCGGCTACACCAACCCCTCTGCCCACTGAGGAGCCTACGCCAATTCCTCTGCCTACGATAGAACTTTCGGCTACACCACTTCCGGCTAACCTACCGCCCCTTACTCAGATTGTCTCCAACAATAATCTCTCCTCCGCAACTGCAACTCGCCTAACCCGGCCTGTACCCACGAATACCCTTAGACCTCCGCTCCCTAGCACTATCACCACTTCGGATCTGGTAACACCTGGACCTACCGCAACAAAGATGGCAACCAGTCTACCCACGCTTACGTCAGGTTTGGCGGTTTCGCCGCTTGCCACCACTACTGCGGTCAGTACTACCGACACGTTCGCGCCAATTACCACTACTGCGGTCAGTACTACTGACACGTTCGCGCCAATTACCTCAACTGCAACGCTGGCTATTAACACGCCGCTACCCGGTTCTAACGATCCAATGCCCACTACAACCGTCAACACGCCAGTGGTTTCTCCTACCCGAAGTCCAACGCCCTCCTTGGTAATGATGAATGTACCGGGCTGGATTGCCTATGTCAGTAACCAAGATAGTGAGATTCACCTTATCACCAGCGACGGTAGTAACGATGTGACTTTGAGCAAGGATAGCATTACCAATGGCGAAAAATGGGAAGAACTGATCTGGTCGCACGATGCCAAGTGGGTGGCAGCAGTAGCCCAAAACAGTACCACTAGCGGACACACCATCTATATCTTTAACGTAGCCGAGCGCAATGTTTCCAAACTGAATTTTGTAGCGGAGGGTTTTGCTCCGGTCTGGTCGCCTAATGATCTTTCGATGGCTTTTTTGGCGGAACCACTTAAAACCAAGGATGGGTTAAAAATGGGCAAGCCTAGCGTAGTTAACTTAAAGAAACGCTTTGTTCAGCCTCCAATCACCCTCAACGACGAGTATCAAGCTTTGGCTCCACAATGGTTCGAGGATGGCACTCGTCTGCTGGTAGGTTCGAACCTACTGGTGGCAACCGATGGTACGTTACTTACCACGCTCACGCTACCTTATGAGAATAGTTGTGTTGCTCCTAGCCTTTCGCCTTTCGGCAATAAGTTGGCAGTAATGGAGCAAAATGGCCCGGTGATTTACGATTTGAATAAAGGGAGCCTAGACAAGAGCAAGCCCCTTGCGGTTAACCTTCCCGGCAAAGTTGGCTATCAATGTGGTGCATATCGCCTACGCTGGACACCCAGCGGACGCTCTATCTACTTCTACGCTAATAAAGGTGGCGTAGATACCACCTGTGTAGTAAGTGCTGGTAATTCGGGCGCGTCCTGTCTGGCCGGGATTTATGAGCCGGGCTTTACCATAGATGGCGGTCATTTGGTAGATTTTGACCCAGATGCGCGGGGTCAATTCTACGCCCTAGCTTTTGGCAACAAACCTGCTAACCCGCATATTTTAGGATTTTCTAAAGTACCCCCGGTCTGGGAGCCAATCTGGAGCTAATCCCTTGTAGGAGGGCGATCAGCCGAAATTCCAATCCTGAAACTCGGTGATTGTAGGGGTTTATGGCATAAACCCGCCTCAATTCGTATTATTATTTGGTAAAAAGGTGGTTGTAAAGAATTAACCTCCTGCTCTTGGGCCATCAGGAGTTAAATTTACTCAAAAAGCTTGCTCACCTTGAGTTTGAAGCCGGGTAACACCTCGCCTCCGTCAAGCTCATCTTCGAGTGTAAGGAAACTTGGGTAAGTTTTGCAAGGCCAATTTGGAGGTGCAACAAAAGCCAAGCGGAGTGTGTTATAATTCCTGAGATCAAAATTGCTCAGTGCTTTCTTAATTTCAGGCTTTTGGATAGAGGCAACGTGAAGATAACCATTATAACCACTAACGGTATAACCACCGAGTTTAATAGCTGGCCGGAGCGGTTACAGTCGCGAGGTCTTGCTAGTCGAGGCCATACGGTGCGGGCTTTCACCTACGCCGGAACTAAAAGCTGGAATCGGGAACGTCAAGAGGTAATTGATGGGGTAGCGGTGCAACGGTTGAAACAAAGTTGGTTCTCGCTGGAGTTGTGGCAGATCCTTCTATGGGGTTCACCTCGGCCTGATGTGGTTCATATGCAACACCTAAGCAACCAATTTGCCTTTTGTGCGGCTTTAGCCTGCAATCTGCGCGGTATTCCGGTAGTTATAACCCCACAAGGACCCTTTCACGATCCCTTTCTGGTAGCCGACCGGGATCGCCCTTATAATGCACCACCTCGTTATCAAGATATTATTATGAACCCACTACAGCTAATTCCGGCTCTGTTGCGTCGCTTCAAGCCGAAGCGTCACTTGAGAAACTACCTAACCCACGCACCGCTTAAAATGGCCGACCGGATTATCGCTAGTTCCCGGCATGAACGAGGCGTGTGGATCAAGCTAGGTTTGAACCCGGCTAAGGTGGTCATTGCGCCTAATGTGATTGACCCCGATTGGCTAAAGGGAGTTAAAGCGGCCCCTAAAGTAGGCCAACCTCAAATTTTATATTTAGGCCAGCTAAAATATCGCAAAGGTTTTGACTTGTTGGCTCGCGCGATACCCTTAGTAGTCAAGGAGATACCGGAGGCCCGTTTTATCTTTGCCGGGCATAGTCCCATTCACCAGTATGAACTTTTGAAATTGGTGGAAGAGGGTGGTGTAAAGGATAAGGTAGTATTTCCGGGGCAACTTTCAGACGAGGAGAAAGCGGCCTATTTTCTTGCCAGCGACCTCTATGTCTTACCTACCCGCTACGAAGGATTTGGTATCCCACTCCTCGAAGCGATGAGTGCGGGTTGCCCGGTAGTTAGCACTAATATACCAGTGGTGAATGAGATTATCCAAGATGGTGAAAATGGCCTCTTAGTTCCGCCAGAAGACCCGGTTGGTTTGGCAAAAGCGATTGTGCGCGTCCTTCAGGATGAGACCCTGAGTAACCACTTGCGCGAAGGTGGGCGGAAAGCGGTAGTAGCCTATTATACCCCACTCCTAATTGACCAACTTGAGCAGCTTTATAAAGAGATTATCGCGGAGAAGCGGCCCCCTAATTGGCGCACCGTGTTAAGATTAGATAGGCGTACTCATTGATGCAAGATCAGCCCACGATGGATTTATGCAATAAACCCCTGCGTATTCTTTACGCTATTATGTCTTACGAGCCAGAAAATATTGGCAACGAAGTTCACGAAGAATTGGTGGCCCACTTTCAGGAGTGCGGTCATCAAGTGGAAGTCCTAACCTTCCGCACGGAGGGAGCAGAACACCGCGATCAGCCTCGAAAAACCGCCGCCCAAATTACCGACACACCGGATTCAACCCAATCCAAAATCCAAAATCCAAAATCCAAAATTCCAGTACACACCCTCTTTTTCCCACGCAGCAACCGCCGCCGCCGTCTCCTACGTGGTGTAGTTCAGCGCGTCTTCTCTTATAACTATTTCTTGGACTTAGTTTTTGGCTTGCGGCACTTTTTACGCGAGCGGCAAGGGCAATATGATGTGATCCATGTTGAGGCGGCCTATCCTTTGGGTACGGCCTTAGTTTTGGCTTTAGATTCTAGCCAAGAAAAACCGCCTTTGGTGGTCAATCTACAAGGCGCGGATGTAATGAACTTGCCTCGTTATGATTATGGCTATGGTCGTTATCGGTTAGCTCGTAATCTACTTCGCTATACTTTTAAACGGGTAGCTGCGGTGCGCCCTAACTCTTATTACACTGGAGAATTGGCCTCTAAGTTGGGGGCTAAGCCGGAGCAAACCCAAGTAATCTTACGCAATATTGGCTCGGCTACCTATCCGCCTCCAAACCTAGATTTAGTGGCTAACAAGAGTGAAAAGGCCGCAGAATTACGCGCCCGATATGGTCTTAATGCTGGCCCCATTTTGATGGCCTATAGCCGTCTGCACCCTTTTAAGGGCGTTGAGTTTTTAGTACGGGCTATTCCGATTATTAAGGCCAAATATGGCCCGATTAATCTATTGGTCTGTGGCCCAAGCCGCTCTACTCCGCGCTATGGAGATTACCGGCACTATTTGGAAAAATTGGCCCAAGAACTTGGGGTTCAGGAAGAGATTATCTTTACTGGGCGGATTGACTTTGCTCAGTCCCGCGACTATTTGGCGGCTGCGGATCTCTTGATCGTACCCTCGATAGTGGAAGCCCTCAACAAAGTGGCAACCGAAGCCGCCGCCGTTGGTACTCCTTCCATTATAACCGAGAGTACTGGCATTGGACGACACGCCGCCGAAGCAGGCGTGGCTTTATTGGTTAAACCTGCCAGCGAGAACGCCTTAGCAAGCGGTATTGTCGAACTTCTGGAAGACCCGGCCCGTCGTGCAGCTATGGGTGAGCGTGGCCCGGCTTGGTCCTTGCAATTCACCAGTCCCCAAGTGGGCGACCGCCTCTTGGCACTCTATTATGAAGCAATAAAAAATCATCTTGCCGCCAAAAAATCAAAGCAAGGAAATTCCTTCTGTTATCTGGCCTACCCTAGTAGCCTAACCCTCAAGTCGGCTAACGCTATCCAGACTTTTAGCACAGTACGCGAATTGAAACGTCTTGCACCGAAGATGTCGGTCTTGTTGCCCCGCTTGCCGGGGCGGAAGAGTGCCTTTAGCCAAGTGGGTGCTTCTCATTTGGTGCGAATACCCTTCAACTTCTTCTCGAATTTTCCGGGGATAAAGAGGTTTCCTTGGAGTTATGTAGAGCGCACTTTTTTTGCCAGTGAAGCGATAAGCTACCTGCTTTGGCGACGGTTGACCGGGCGACCCTGCCGGGCAATTTATGTGCGGGATGTAATTTGTGCTTATTGGTTGGTGAAGTTTGGACGTACTTTACTTGGGGCTAAGATTATTTACGAGGCTCACGACTTAGAGGCTCGCAACCCTAGCCGCAATCAGGGCAAACGTCTTTCGGCCTTTTTACAGCAGGTGGATCGTACCATTCTCAGCCGAGCCGATGGCGTGGTTTCACTGACCACCGCTTTCAAAGATTTTTTAAGTGCCGATGGTTGGCGCGAAGCCAAGCGGCCCTCGACGGTTATCCCGGATGCCTATGACTCGAAGCTCTACCAACCACTACCGCAAGCGGAATGTCGCAAGGCGTTGGGTCTTTCCAATGAGGAATTTATAGTTGTCTATGCCGGGCTAACTTTTGCCTATCGGGGATTAGACCGGATGGTGGAAGCCTTTGATCTTTTTCTAAAGCAAAGCCAAGCCGAGGCTCGCCTCTGTTTCGTAGGTGGCCGACCTTTTGAGGTGGAAGAGTTGCGCCAAGTAGTGCAACGCGCGGGATTAGGTTCACGGGTGCAATTAATCGGACAGACCACTCAGGAGCAGGTAAATTTGTGGCTCAATGCGGCCTCACTTACCGTAATCCCCGATACCGTAACCGACTTGACCGCCTCACCCTTGAAAATGTTTGAGTATGCCGCCGTAGGACGGCCTGTACTCCTGCCCGATTTGCCAGCTTTGCGCGAAATTTTGGCCGACCAAGAGGCCATCTATTTTGAGCGCGGCAATCTAACCGCTTTGACGGCGGCCTTGAAGTGGGTCTACGCCAACCCGGAGCAAGCCGCTGCTAAGGGTAAAGCCGCCTGTCGTAAAGTGGAGGCTTATACTTATGCAAACCGGGCTAAAGCAATTTTAGCTTTTGTCGAGCGCGTTTAGTAGGATGAAAAGCGAAATTTTAGAAAGTGATACTAAAGACGAACCAAAAAAAGTAGGGTGGTTGCGCCGCTTTTACCAAGAGGCCGATAAGGGTTTGTTGGTATTGGTTCTGCTCTTTGTCTTGAGCTTGCCCCTCTTTACGGCCCGAATTTATGCCAGCGACGAAATTAAATATTTTTCCTATCTACACTCGATCATTTTCGATCATGATGTAGACTTTACCAACGAATATACTTACTTTTATAACACCAATCCCAAAAAATACGAAGCCTTCAAACAATCGGTATTGGATAAACTCAATGAAAATGGCTTGCCCTATAACGATGGGCCAGTTGGTTCAGCTTTGATGTGGTCGCCTTTCTATCTGGTGGCGCATGGAGTGGCTTATGTTGGGCAAGCGGTTGGTCTGAAATCATTTAAGCCGGATGGTTACTCTACGCCCTATATCTGGGCGGTTACGCTGGCCTCATTAATCTATGGCTTTATGGGTCTGGTGCTGTGCTATTTGTTGGTAAGACAATTTATACCTCGTTTTTATGCGGCACTAGCAACGGCAGCGGTTTGGCTTGCTTCGCCTGTTATCTTTTATATGTCGCTCACGCCTCCGATGTCCCACGCCAATTCGCTTTTTGTTATTTCGCTTTGGCTCTACGTTTGGTATACCACGCGCGGCTGGCATTACGATGAGACCAATAATTTTATCTCTGGTCAGCGCACTGGCCCTAAGTGGTTGTTACTTGGTGTACTAGGCGGCCTCATGACGACGGTACGCGAACAAGACGGCGTGGTGATGATTGTTGCCGCTTTAGAATCCTTTTTCCTCTACTATCAAGCTTGGAAAACAAGCCGAACTAAGCACTCTCCACTGCTCACGCCTGAAGTGAAAAGCCTCTTTCTAAAGAATGTAATCTTTTTGGTGGGGTTGATACTCGCGCTTATCCCATTATTAGTGACCTATCAAGCGTTAAATGGACATTTGGGACCAAGTAAACTAGTGGGCGATAAATTAGGTTTCTTCAGTCTGGAAATAGTTGGTCGTTTCTTTGGCCTGATGTTTGACACGGATCACGGCATGTTCTTCTGGTCGCCTATCCTGTTGCCCTCCATTATTGGTTTACTCCTGATGCTGCGTGAGCCACGTTTACGGCTAGTGGTGGTGGGATTAGTGTTGGTCTACTTGTGTGAACTTTATATTTCGGCCTCCTTCCAGACTTGGACGATGAAGGGTTCGTTTGGGGCTAGGCGGTTGGTGGGTATCAGTGCGGTCTACATCGCAGGATTGGCCTATTTTGGGTATTGGCTGGCGGAGGTGGGGCGTGGTTGGCACTTGCGACGGCGTTGGTTGGTGGTAACGGCGGTTTTATTTATCGCTTGGAATTTTGGCCTGATTATCCAGTTTAGTGCTATTCGGACAGAGCAAGAGCGGCAGAACCTCGATTTTCCGCGAGTAGTCGCCGATCAGTTTACGGCAGTTCCGGGTAGAATCCTGACCATTACTCAAAAATTCTTCACCAATCGCAGCAGCTTTTATAAATAGGCTATTTGTGGGGTGGAACTAGCTCAGTCGTTGCCCAGAAACTTAATCGGCGTTATTTGGGTATCGAACAAAATGAAGCATATTGTCTTTGTTCGTTCGTATCGCGGGCTGAATTGACCTCGCAGATCCGCCCCAGATTTTATATTTGGGGCAGCTAAAGTACCACTCTAATTCAGATACATAAGCCTTCTAATATTAATCTATTAATCAGTTGAATTTGTCATAGTTTTCAGCTTATAATAAAGCACAAAGGCTTCGCTAGTCAAAGAGCCTTCATTTTATTAGAGCGAACTGAAGAAAAAATAGACGGATTCCTTCCGACTATGACAACCTTAGATAAATCTTTGGGGACTACAGATTATGACTGCCGAACTGAATTACGATGAAAAAACGCTAGTAAAGGAAGCCGAACGCAAAGCTAACCTGCTCCGCTTATTTTGCCTGATCGAGATGGTTGTAACCAGTGGTATGATCTTTATCTTGATAATGGCGGCTTTGGCAGGTGCAGATTTTGGTCCCATCTTTGTTGGTCTTCTAGCCCTTCTCTTCCAATTTATAACTGCGTTAGTAATCTCTCGTCTGGCATTTACCCGGTGGTATACACTGGTCTGCTGGATAATGATAAGTACCTCTGCTTTACCACTAATGCCTTTTCATGTGCAATATGGAACAAGCATTCCATTAACTGCCCTTTACCTCTTTCCGATTGCAATGTGTGCCGTACTACTAAAAGTTCGAGAAACGGTGGCGTTGACGGCTATTTGTGTCCTTTTTAATTTAACCCTAATTATAGTCCAGAATATACTGCACCTTTATACTCCCTTTGAACACCTTCAAGAGCAAAGTCTGGTGGGTACTGATCTTTTTATAGCTGGTCTAGTTTTACCGGGTGTGGCCGCATTAATGATTTTTCCTTTAAAATCGCAGGCGGGGCTTTTACAAATCCAGAATCGGCAATTGATCCAAGCACTTCGCGAATTGGAAACCCGCCAGTTAGCTCTTGAGGAGACCAGTAGGCAAGTTTTAGGTCTATCAAGCGAGTTAAAAGGAACCTCCGAAGAGCAGACGGCGGGGAGCCAAGAACAAGCTGCAAATGTAGTCCAAGTAAAAGCCTCTGTCACCGAACTGGCTAATACCGCTGTCCAAATTGCAGAATTGGCCCAAACCGTCAACCAAGCGGTAGGAAAAATGGTAGCCAGCAGTCAGGAAATAGAAACCACCGCCCGACTCTCCACCAGTCAAAGTCAATATGGGTTAGAGGCAGTGCAACAGACTATCGCTGTTTGCCAGAAGGTTACTTTACTCTACCAGCAGTTATCGGCTACTCTCCACGAACTTGATAGTAAAAGCAGCAATACGCGCACTATCCTGAAGTTACTCAACTCAATTGGGGATGAAACGCATCTCTTAGCCCTAAATGCGTCTATCGAAGCCGCCGGAGCCGGGGAATATGGCGAACGGTTCGGTGTAGTAGCCCGGGAAGTTAAGAACCTCGCTAATCGTTCTAAAAATTCCAGCCAAGAGGTAGTGCAGATAATCAACCAAATCGAAACGGCTATTAAGGAAACTACCCACGTGGTAGAAACCGGTTACGTACAGGCCGAAGAGATGGCCCAAGTAGCTAGTAAAGCAGGTCAGGTGATTGACCAAATGCGCCAGATTGCGGTAACTGCCGAAGGGCAGGCTATTTCAATCAACCACGTCTCCGAAGGGGTTAGGGTACTCAGTGAAACCATAAAAATAGCTACGCTACAACAGCGTACCGCCAGCGAAGGGGTACTCTCTGCCCTTTCAGACCTGACGGTGATAGCCGAACAGAACACACAAGGAAGCCTGCGGGTTCATACTTTTGCCGCCGACTTGGAAGAGATGTCTCGCCAACTTAAAGTAACGCTAAAGGTTTGACCGTCCTCAAGGGGCTGTGCAAAATCTTACAGAAGAGTGGTCTATTAAAAAATTTAAAATATTTACCGAAAAGTATTTTTAGGGTAATCTGATAAACTCAAATGGAGAGGAACTAATTGACTATGCAGGAAAAATTAGAGTTTGTTTATGGAACACAAACTGGTCGGGCTATCGCTGAAGAACTGGCCTTGCTCATCGAAAAATATGGCTACCTTAAAGAGAGACAACCTCTTCTACCGCCCAGTCAACGCTTGACCGAGCGAGATGTAATCCTGATTACTTACGGGGATCAAGTGCGCGTTAATGGCACTTCACCGCTCCAAACCTTGCACCGCTGGCTAGAGACCAATCTTCAGGGTCTGATTAATACGATTCATTTGCTTCCTTTTTATCCCTATACCTCCGATGATGGTTTCTCGGTGGTGGACTATCGCCAAGTTGATCCCCTGCTGGGTAGTTGGTCGGATCTGAGGGCTTTACACACCGATTTTAAGCTGATGTTTGATGCCGTTATTAATCATATTTCGGCCAGCAGTGCTTGGTTTCAGGGATTTTTGCAGGGCAAGACCCCTTACGACGATTACTTTATTGTTAGCAACCCGGCAGTCAACCTAGCGCAAGTTACTCGCCCTCGCACTTTGCCCCTCTTGACCCGCTTCCAAACCGAGGCGGGCGAAAAATATCTGTGGACTACCTTCAGCAGCGATCAGCTTGACTTGAATTATAAGAATCCGGCGGTTCTGCTCAACATAATCGAGTTGTTGCTCTTTTATGTCAGCCAAGGGGCCGATCTAATTAGGCTAGATGCAATTGGTTATCTGTGGAAGGAGATTGGCACTACTTGTCTCCATCTCCCTCAAACCCACGCGCTGATTCAGGTGATGCGGGATGTTTTGGATCAATGCGCTCCTAATGTCTTACTCATTACCGAGACCAATGTACCTCATCGGGATAACATTAGCTATTTTGGCAACGGCAGCAACGAGGCCCAAATGGTCTATCAATTCCCACTGGTTCCCCTAGTTTTGAACGCGCTTCATTCTGGTAGTGCCAACCACCTACAACGCTGGGCCGTCGGTCTGGAAAATCTCTCTAGTACTACCACTTTTTTTAACTTCTTAGCCTCACACGATGGTATTGGGGTAGTGCCTGCACGGGGTATCTTGAGTGAGGCAGAAATAAATGCGCTGGTTGAGCGGACGTTGTCCCATGGTGGGCAGGTCTCCTATAAGAATAATCCAGATGGCAGCCAAAGTCCCTACGAACTCAATATTACCTACTTTGATGCCCTCTCCAATCCCAACGACTCTACTGAAGATGATGTAACTAAAATAGACCGTTTTATGGTCTCACAGGCAATTATGCTGGCCTTGCGGGGTGTACCAGGTATCTATTTCCACAGTCTGCTAGGTTCGCACAATTGGTTGGAAGGAGTGGCTCGAACGGGACGCGCCCGTACCATCAACCGCGAAAAGCTCACCCTGAACGAATTGGAAGAGCGTCTAACTGATCCGACCGGGCATACCGTTCGCCTCTTCCAACGTTATACTAGCCTGATCCGCCAGCGCATTGCCCAACCCGCCTTTCATCCCAATGCCGCCCAATTTGTAGTTCAACTACCAGGTCAAGAGTCACTCTTTACTCTTGTGCGTACCCCTACTAGTGGGCGCGGGCACGTTTTGGCTATTCACAATGTCTCCAGTCAAGCCCAAACTTTTCGTGTCTCGCTGACCGCCATTGGTTTTATCGGTCACTTACCACTGACTGACCTGCTTAGTGGGGATCAATACGGGCAGGGTGCGACCGAGACTCTAACCTTTCAGGTGGAACCCTACCAAGTTCTATGGCTCCGTTCGGGGACTTTGCTTGGCTGAAGCTTCTCCACTGGTGGTTTTGTAGTTTTGGTAAGGGAGTAGTAGCATGATTTTAGAAGAGCGTTATATCTTTAGCATCCACTTAAAAGAAAGGGCTTTAAATGCGTAATGCACGTTTGGAAAGTTTTAAATATCCTCGCCAACCTCGCTATTTTTACCCGGTCTCGGTTGTTCAGGATGAGCGCGATCAATTGATGCTCTACTGTGGTCCTGGGGTGCCGGTTTATATGGGCAAAAATGATACAACCACCACTACTTCCCAGCATACCCTTTCTCTCTTGTGGCCCGGATGCTATTATAACGTCCTACTCTTCTGGTATGCCGACTGGACTTTCCATGGCTACTACGTTAACCTAGCATTACCTTATGAATGGGATGGTGAGCTTTGTGTTTATATTGATCTGGAACTGGATGTAGCCTTATTCGAGGATGGAATTGTTAAAATATTAGATCAGGATGAATACGAAGAGAGTAAAATCAGGTATAATTATCCTGAAGAATTGATCGGGCAGATCGAAGAGGCTACCGCAGAGGTGGTGCAAATGATGGAGCGACGCATTTTTCCTTTTGATGGCTCGCTAGTTAGTTGGAGACCAAACGCTGCTTGACTTTCAAATTGTTAGGTTAGTAAAATTTCTGATTATGAGTTGGGTCTTGAAATTTTATAATTTGTAAGGGCTTGGCTCTTACGCTTACTGGCACAAGAACTTGGGCGGCTGATAATTTTTGCAATGGAGCAAATCAACTTAGAAGTTCTACTATTAGCACAATTACTCTTTACAGTCGTAGCGGTAGCGGTAGCGACGGCTTTTATTGTACGCCGCAACCAAACTTTTGGTCAGGGCCGGGAAGAGGCTAGTTTTGAGACCCTTCATTTGGCAAACCGTACTTTGCCTTATTTGCGGCAAGGCTTGAGCCAAGCGACGGCTGATAAAACTGCCGAATTGATCTACAATTATACTCAAGCAGCGGCAGTTGCTATTACCACTGGCGATCAGGTACTGGCTTTTAAAGGTAAAGGTGAAGATCACCATAGCGTGGGAGATCAGGCCAATTTACAAATTAGCAAAGAGGTGGTAAAGCTAGGTCGCCCAAGGGTAGTGCATGGTAAAGCTGAAATCGGCTGTGATCGTCTGCCTATGATCTGTCCCTTAACTTCGGTGGTGGCGGCACCGCTTAAAATTCAGAAAAAAACACTCGGCACACTCAATCTCTATTATACCGAACAAATACCGCTTACCGCTGGAAAAATCAAAATTGCAGCAGGGTTGGCCCAATTAATGAGTACTCAAATGGAGTTGAGTGAGCTTGACCGTAAGACCGAACGCTTGGCAAAGGCGGAATTACAAGCCTTGCAAAGCCAAATTTCGCCTCATTTCGTTTATAATACCCTTAATACCATTGCTTCGTTTATTCGTACTCGGCCTGAGACGGCCCGCGAATTAATTGTAGAGTTTGCCGATTTTACCCGCCGTAGCTTTAAAAAACATGGCGAATTTAGTAATTTTGCCGAGGAATTAGAGTATGTGCATCAATATCTACTCTTTGAAAATGCTCGTTTTGGGGATCGTTTAACGGTGGTCTACCGGGTGGAACCCGAAGTACTGCCGACGGTAGTGCCAGTGCTAATTCTACAACCACTGGTCGAGAACGCCGTGCGCCATGGTATCGGTAAAAAGTCCGGGCCGGGCCGGGTAGTGATTTCGGCGGAGGATCAGCGTGACGAGTGTTGGATTAGTGTTACCGATGATGGCGTGGGTATGACTCGTGAGCAACTGGTGGAAGCACTCAAGCGACGTACTGGCACTCAATATGGCGTGGGACTTTCCAATGTTAATGAGCGGTTGAAGAGTATTTATGGTCTCGATCATGAGTTACAGATTGAAACCAAGCCGGGGGAGGGTACTAAAATGACTTTCCGGGTACCTAAGTATAAACCAAGGGTGAGGGTGTAACGATGCCAATGGGAAATCAAACTATGCGGCCCGAGTTCAAGGCTCTGGTCGTGGATGATGAAAAACCAGCCCAAGAGGAATTGGCTTATTTGCTGGAACAGAGCGGCTATTGTCGCAAGGTAGTTATTACAGGCGACGTGCTAGAGGCGTTACGCTTTTTGCAGCAAGAACGTTATGACATAATTTTTGTGGATGTGCAGATGCCGGGCATGAATGGCTTGGAACTAGCCCAAGTTCTCCAAAAATTTGCCTCACCTCCTAGAGTAATTTTTGTGACTGCTTATGAGGAATATGCAGTGCAGGCTTTTGAACTTGATGCGGTGGACTATCTGCTGAAGCCCGTTTCTAAAATTCGCCTAGAAGCCGCTTTACAGCGAGCCGTGCGTCGTCCAGGAGAAGTACATGTTACTTCAGACGAAGAAGCCTCCAAACCGCGTAGCCGCGAAGAAGAGATTCCCGACCAGAAGGAGAAGGTGCGAGTCTTGGAAAAACTACCCGTAGATAAGGAGAGCAAAACCCTTCTGATTGACCTCTCCGACATTCGGTATGCGGTAGCCCGAGGCGATTATGTCTATATTAAGATCTTCGATCAAGAATTTTTGACTCGCTATTCCATTTCAGAACTGGAAAAGCGGCTACCCTCACCACCCTTCTTGCGTACCCACCGCGCCTTTCTGGTCAATCTGCATAACGTCAGCGAGATTTATCCCTTCTTTAACGGTGCTTATGTACTCAAAGTCAATGATAAAGATCAGAGCGAAGTTCAGGTTAGCCGGGGCCATGCCAAGAATCTGCGAGCCTTGCTCGGTATGTAACCAGTTCACTTTCGAGACCAGAGGAAACCAAGGTGGATTTTAAGATGGTAGTGCCTTTGCCACCGGATTTAACCCGGATGACCGCTGAAATCCAATTGGCACTAGGATTAGCCCCACTCGAATCACGGTTGACGCTTTATCAGCGTTTCTCTTTGGAAGAGTTAACCGACGCATTGGATCAGCGATTGATGGCTCTTTTTCGGGGTTATCTACCACTGCGATTTGAGATAGAGGGTTATTTGTGCTGGAATGAAGTAAGCGGTTGCCTCTATTATCCAGTCAAAGTGTTATCTGCATTTATGAACTTGCGCCGGGAGTTAGGACAATTACTGCCGACTCCCACTCTGAAAGATCAAGCTGAACCACACCTTGTACTTGGCACTATCTCTAGCTTGGGCTTTTATCAACGTGATTTGGTAGAGCGGCTCTATTTCCCTATAACTTGGTCTACCGACCGGGTAGAGTTGGAGAGTGAAGTTAAGCCTAGTAGGTGGGTTTTGGAGGCCGCCTTTACTTTGGGTGAAAATCGGGATTAGAAACAATATTTACTCAGTAGTTGTGTTTTCTATAGAGTTGCGTCTAAAGACCTCGTATCTTTTTCTTCAAAATAGACTCATGTAACCTTAAACACAACAGTCTATAATGTAGAGATTTCGCGAAAACGCGAAAAATCCATATAGCTGATTTGCAAAAAGTGTGGTACAATAAATACGATTGCGGCTCTTGCAGCCTAATACAATTTTCGGAGACCTTTTAGCATCACCAAAACCTAGTCTGTCTCACCTTTCTTACAGGGGAGAAACCTTGCCGGATGCAAGAAAAACAGACTTCCTATCTCGGTTTAGTTGGAGATTGAAAAATGATGACACAAACCGGAAAAGTAGTATTTTCGGTGGTGGCTACTACCGCTACTTTTATGCACGGAGCCGATCCTAAAAATTCGGCTGAATTGCGTCCACCTTCGATCAAGGGCGTAATGCGCTACTGGTTTAGGGCTTTAGCCGGAGCTTACTACCCTACCAATAAGCTAAAGGAGTATGAAGCGGACATTTTTGGCTCGACTGATACAGGAGCCAAACTGATAGTGCGAATAGCAGAGAGAGATAATAGCGTCTCGTTTGATAATAAATATTTGTTACCGCATAAACCAGAAAATCGGCATAAATCACCCAGCGATGCTTTGCTATCGGGTAGCCAGTTTGACATTACGCTACAAAATTATCCGCCTTCACCCACGCAAAGTGATCTACCGGAGGCCGCTTCTTGGGCTTTGTGGACGGCAATTAACCTAGGCGGATTCGGTCAACGCGCTCGGCGAGGTGCGGGTAGTCTGCGTTTGACTCAAATCGCGGGTCTACCAGAAGCTCCAATGGTCAACCAGAACTATCAAAATATTAAAGAAGTGGCCCAAGATATTGAGCAGGGCTTGCAACGGGCAAGAGCAGTAATAGCCCGGTTAGCTGGAAGTCCAGCCAAACCGCTCAAGCTGAATGACGTTGCAGACTTTCCTATTCTGGATAAAACGTGTGCCATTATACAAGTGACTAAACTAACTGGCAGAAATGAAGAAGAGGCCCGCGCTCAGTTGATGAAAGAGCTACATAATTACAAAAATCCGGCCTTTGGCTTGCCGTATATGATACCCGCAGCAGGAGATCATTCGTTAAATGGTCGCCATGCTTCACCGTTGCATTTACATCTCATCCCACTTGCTTCAGGTTTTGCTTTGGTGCAAACGGTATTGTTTTCGCGGTTTGATATTCCGGTAGATCAAGCTAAATTAGAACAATATCTGGATAGAGTTCCAAGCACTGAGAGAGAGAGGATTTCGCTATGACGCAACCCGCTTTAATGTTGTTTGGCCTCGGCCCGGTACAGGATTTTATTGCCAGTGCCAGAACTACCCGCGATTTACTGACAGGTAGTACCATACTGGCGCACCTTGCAGAAGAGGCTCATGCTGCGGCTTGCAAGCAACCCGGTGTTCAACCTTATTACCCTATACCGAAAGCAGAAACCGATGGTTTCCCTAACAAATTTAGCCTAATGCTTGATGATGAGAAACAAGCAAAGACGGTAGCCGGGGTAGCTCAAAATGCGGCTCTCAAAGAGTGGAAGCGGATAGCAGATGGAGTTCGCCGTCATTTGCAAACACGAATGGCTCTGCAATCTGGTTGGGATGAATTATGGGACGTGCAAATTGATAACTTGCTTGAATTTTATTGGGCTTGCGTACCAGTGGCTAGTTCTGAAGATAAGAAAGTTCGGGAGGCCCAAGAGCAAGCTAACATTTTGTTAGATGCCCGTAAACGGTTACGTGATTTCAAACCATACTTAGGTGACCAGCGCGAAAAGGATACTATTGACGGAGCTTTAGAACAAATGGGGCCAGTTACAGGCGATAATCGTCTATTTTGGAAAGAATTACAAGAGCGGTTAGATAGCTCAGGGTCATTTGTTCGGTTATCACCTAATGAACGTCTTTCTGCCGTTAACCTGACCAAGCGGTTTGCCTTCCACGTTTTCCCAGCACTAGTTCCTGACACGACTTCACATATCCGTTCTACCTCGGACATAGCTACAGCCTACTGGAAGGATCATTTGCAAAAATTGGTAGGAGAAAATAGTGAGGTGCGTAAAGCTTGGGAAGAATATCGTCAAGCCTTAGAGCCTTTCCTTCAGGCAATCAAAGAACCTGGCGGTAGGATAGATAAAGTTGATGATGTTGATGGTAGCTTCTTTTATGTAGAAGGTTTGGAGCCATCAGAGGCTCAATTGGAAAATCTGAACTCAAAGGAGATCAAAACCAAAGCTCGGCAAGCTCAAGATAAGCTCAAAGCCTTGCTAAAACTTACCGACTTGCCATCGCCCTCACGCTATTATTCGGTGCTATTCTTGGATGGCGATAAAATGGGGGAAGTAGTTTCTGGTAAAAGGACTAAAAAAGGACAAGAAGCACGTCATCCTAAAGAGATCAGCGCGGATTTGGAAAAGTACACTAGCGAGGTACGCCGCATTGTTAAAGAACATATCGGGTTGGTGATTTATACTGGTGGTGATGATGGCCTTATCCTTTTACCAAACCAAACTGCATTGGCTTGCGCCTTGGAATTACAAAGAGCTTGGAAGTTGCCAGAAACTTCAGTTAGTATGGGCTTGGTAGTAGCTCATCACAAACATCCTTTGCGGAGAGTATTGGAAGCTGGACGTGCCGCCGAACATACGGCTAAAGATGAATTTGATCGCGATGCGCTCGCAATTCAGATTCTCAAGCGTTCTGGTGAAACTTTACAAGCTGGGAGTAACTGGAAACAGCATGATACAGATAATCAACTCTTGGAAGTTTTCAAAATACTTGAAGATTTGCGAAATTATTTTCAAAGAGAGTGGCTTTCTCTCAAAATGCCCTATCGCTTGCGTCAGGAAGTACAACTAATTATTCCAGATCAGGAAGATGAGGATACAGAAGATAGTAAGAAGCTGAAGGAGATGCTAGGAGCCGAATTTAAGCGAATCTATAAGCGCCAAAGCAATACCCCTGATGCTGAGCCAGAGGCCAAAGAAAAGGTGGGGATATTAGGCGATCAGCTATTCAAGTTAGCAAAGATAGGTAACTTTGATAATTTTACTAATTTGTTGCTGGTAAGTGCATTTTTAGCTAGGAGTAGCGACGAACGATGAAGTTATTTTTTGAGCCCAGCGATTTTCTTTTCTTTCGAGATGGCAAACCATTTAGCGGTGGTGAGGTCTCTTTTGGTTCTTCTATGGAATTGCCGCTGCCTTCGGTGGTCTACGGAGCAATTCGCACCCGCCTGTTGCAAGATGCCCAAGTGGATTTTACCCGGTTTGCCAAATATAAAAGCTCTGAAGAAGGAGCTAAGGATTATCCTATAATTCAGCTTACTGGTACATCCAACACTCCCGGTTCTTTGTATATTGGGGGGCCATATTTTGCCAGTTTACGCAAAGATGGGAAAAAATTGAAGGAGATTTTTTTTCCTGTGCCTTTGGATGTAGTCAAGCAACATTCCAAAGATAAAAGATATAACCTTCTGGAACCGGATTTTGAAAGTAGTGGTCAGACAAACTTTCCTCTACCAGATTTGGCTCCGCTCCGACCAAAACCAAGGCTAGAATTAAAAAGCAAAATGGAGGAAGCGACGGGTTTTCTTAATTTGGAAAGAATGCAAAATTACCTAGACGGCAGTAGCCCCGTTGAAGTTAGCTCAAAAAATTTTGTTCAGTCTGAACAGCGTATTGGTATTGCCATCGGTAGTAATTACGTCACCAAATCTCAAATGTTTTACTTATTGGAGGGTAAACGTTTTGCAAATTCTTTAGAAGAATCGTATGGGTTGGTGATTGACTTACCCAATGTGAGCGAAGCAAATACAACTCTGACCGAAAGCTTTTTCCATTTGGGTGGTGAGCGGCGTTTTGGTCGGATAGTTCCGATTGAGAGTAAAACTGTTCCTGACGCGCCTGAGCCAGAAACGTTATCACCCTATTTCAAGCTAGTATTAGCAACTCCGGCTATTTTCAAAAAGGGTTGGCTACCTAGCTGGCTCGATTCACAGAGCGGTGAAGGTAATTTACCAACAAAGGGTGAAGGTAATCTCCGGGTCAAGTTGGTAGCTGCTGCGGTTGGTCGCGGTATTACCCTTTCGGGTTTTGATATGGCAAAGCGTCAGCCTAAACCCACCCGACGGGCAGTACCTGCCGGAAGTGTCTACTATTTTGAGTTGTTGGAAGGCCAACCCGAAAAACTGATTGAACTAGTTCATAATTCTTCTATTTCCGATGAAGAGGCTCAGGCCGGGTTCGGAATAGCCTTTGTAGGTTGTCGTTAATCTGAGTAACGAGTAGTTAAAAATAACAAGGAGTATATTTGCATGGCCGACACTCAAGCCAATACTTTACTTTTTCTTTATGCTGAAACTGCACTCCATCCCGGCACAGGTTCTAGCCTAGGAATAGTGGATTTGCCAATCCAACGTGAGCGGACTACCCAATACCCAACTATTCAATCTTCTTCGATTAAGGGTGTTTTACGTTCCAGAAGCGGAGAGAGCGGGGATGTAACAGACTTACTTTATGGCCCCTCTAAGCAAGAATACGCCGGAGCAATTTCTTTTTCGGATGCCAAAATTTTGCTCTTTCCGATACGGTCAATGGCCGGGGTCTTTACTTGGATCACTTGCCCTTCGGTTTTAGCTCGCCTCAAACGTGATCTGGCAATGACCAACCAAGCAGTAGATTGGAAGCTAGATTTTGTTGGGGATACTAAAATGGAGGCTTACTTGACCGAAACAACCGATGTAATTGCTCCCAACCCCAATAACCCGGTAGTAGCTCTGGAGGAGTTTTTGTTCACTCCTAAACGTAACCAGTCGGTTACCGCTATCGCCAAGTGGTTAGCAGAAAACGCTTTTCCAGACTCAGACGATTTTAGCTGGTGGCGTGAAAAGGTAAAGCGTGGTTTGGTGATTCTTAATGACAATGATTTCCGCGACTTTGTCACGACTGCTACGGAGGTAGTAGCGCGTACTCGCTTGGAACCTACCACTAAAAAAGTAGCTAGTGGTGCGTTGTGGTATCAAGAGTTTTTACCGGCTGAAACCCTTTTCTATTCGGTGGTAGTAGCCCAAGAAGGTCGTAACGGTAAAGGTCAGGACGCTTCTAAGGTACTTATTGCCTTTAAAGACCTCAAAATTGACCGCATCCAAATCGGTGGCGATGAGACTACTGGCAAGGGTTTCTGTAAGCTGAAATATTTGTAAGACTAGCTTGGAGAGCATTAGATTCAGGAGGAAATAATGGCACGTACTTTTATCTGTACAGTTGGGACATCTCTGGTTAAAAACGGTGAGATTGATATTGATAAGGTGAAGAACGACCCTATAGACCAGATTAATTCCACCGCTGCCAAACGAGTTAGAGAGGCTATAATCAACAGGATAGATAACTCCGAGACAGACGATGCTCGCAAAAACCTATCGGCGGAACTCAAGAGCCTGATGCTTTGTCATCCTAAGTTGGAGCCTGACGATGAAATCTTCTTGTTATACGCCGACAACCTAGAAGGTCGCCTTTGCGCCGAGGGCATAAAACAAGCCCTCATTGAATTTGTGGGTTATAATCAAGATGACCCGAATATAATACTCAAAAGAATCGCAGATTTGCAGGTAAAAAGCTTCAACGATTTTACCCGCAAAGGTATCCGCAATCTTTATAAAGAGGTTATTGCCATTATCAAAGACCAAGGTGGGGAATATAACCCCAATTTGATATTGAACATAACAGGTGGTTACAAGGCGGTAGTACCTTACATGACATTACTAGGCTTCCTTTACAAGAAGAAGATTATCTATGTTTTCGAGGAGGATAGAAGCGAACTAATTACCTTGCCACTTTTGCCTTTGACCTATGATGAGGATTTATTGTTTAGAGCTAGACATTTCCTAAAGCGATTACAAGGGGAAGATATTCTATCTGCTACTGAATTTCCAAAAGAATTGGAAATAGATAAGGCCAGATACATTCCGGCTATTATTGAAGAAGAGCAGGGTCTTTTGACGCTTACTGCTTTTGGGGAGTTGCTTTACGAGCGACTTGACTTGGATTATCCAGCAGATTTACCTACAACTTCCTTAGCTCCTAAAGACAAGCCTTTCAAGATGCCAACCGACGCTCACCATGATAACGAGTATATTGAGCCTGTAGTAAGGAAGATGCTAGAAAGTAGATATGTGGAAAAATTTTTGCGAGGTGAAAAAGGTAACAGCCCTGAAAAAAAGGGTATCAGTAAAGTCGGTGAGGATGGCGAGGTAACATTTAACACAGGTAATTCACTTGGTTCCCGTTTCACGATAAAGACTTCCGGTAGGAACCCGGAAGAAACCCGCAGAATTGCCGAACACCTAATCAAAAAAGGCTACTTGAATTAAGGAGAAGAGCAATGCCATCAAGCAATATCAGAACTTTGGAACAAGAGCGAGCTAGACAAGCTTGGGATAACGTGCAAGAGGTTAAAGTTAGAGGCCAGTCCTATGAAGGTGAGTATAAGAGTTTAGTTAAGGGTACGCCAGCCCTCATTTTGACTAATGGTTTAATCCAGACTCTAGCTTTTCTGGAGAGTAAGAAAAAACCACACCATCTAGCAGTAGTCAGGCATCTCTCTGGTTGGGTCTGTCAGCAGCTAAAGCTTACTCCCAACCAACTAGGGAAAGAACTCCGCGAGGGTGATAGCGTCTTACTTCGCCTTGCTACCCAAGAGAGCCTTGCCTATCTACAATGGCTACGACGCTTTGCCGAGGCCACTATAGAGAAAGAAGTTGAGGAACATTAGCTTATGGCCGAACGCACCGGAGTTATCAAGAGTTTTAATTTGTCCAACAAATATGGCGAAATAGAGGCGGATGGCGATAAGGCGATAGTCAAATTTCATCTGAATAAAGTGAACGAAAAGGAGCCACTACCTCAACCCGGCGATAAGGTAACGTTTGAAGCTCCTCCCACTCAGTTCAATAAGAAGAAGCAACCCCTTCCTAGCGAGGCCACCAGCGTAACCATTACCGAGCGGTTTAGTCTTAGGCAAGCTACGCCTGCTCCATCAGCTAAGGCAATTGGTACTAGCAAAGTCCCGATAGCTGCGGCTACCAAGTCACAACCAGCCAGTCGTCTTAGAACTGCGTTTGGAAAATATGAGTATGATGTGCTAAAGCAGGCGCAAGAGATTGCTAAAAATCCGTCGGAAAGTGCCAATCTAGGACTTTTGCTAGATAAGTATGTGGGCTATATATATGCGGGGCCGCAAAAACAAATTGGTAAAAGTTGGCTATCCGAAGCTTTTGTACCCCACTACAGCAACAGCATTGGAACAAGTTATTATCGAGCCGCTTTTGAAGGCCATCAAAAGCGTTGGAGAGCAACCCTAGATGGGCTACAGGTCAGTAGTAAGGAGATGCAAACAGCTTGGCGACTGGCGATACACTTGGGCCGAGCCAGCGTCATCGAAAATGGCACAATTGCTTTGCATCCAATCTTGGGCTTTCCTTATATCCCCGGTCAGAGCCTTAAAGGACTGGCACATGCTTACGCCGAATTGGTAGTTTATCGTAATGATCCCGCTAAAGTACATTGCCTTTTCGGGCAGGTGCTATCCGATGAAGTATTAAAGAATTGCAACGCAGAGGAGAAAAAGACCTACAAAAATATGCAGCAGGGCAGTGTCGTATTTTTTGATGCTTTTCCTCTGGCATTGCCCCGGCTGGAGGTGGATATACTTAATCCGCACTTTCCAGATTGGTATGGCAGTAAGCCTAGAGCAGTGCCTAGCGACAATCAACAACCGCGTCCGGTTAACTTCTTAACTGTTCCGGCTCACACTCCTTTTCTCTTTGCGGTGGGGCCAGTTAGCCGATTAATCGGCAAGCAGAGCGAAGATACTAAACTTGCCCTTGACTTATTATGCCAAGCCTTGGCCGAATTGGGCGCAGGTGCAAAGACCGCTGCTGGGTATGGACAATTTGTGGAGGGTTAAAAGATGCTAATTCTGAATTTTGGGCATCCGCTTACGGAGGCGCAGCAAGCCAAAATTGTGGAACTGACTGGGGAACAAGCCGAACGGGTAATTAACCTTACAGTCCACAAAGATTGTGGAACTAGGGAGATCGCTTAGGAACTTGCA
>JACAUC010000464.1 GCA_013390945.1 Candidatus Chloroheliaceae bacterium | reverse complement strand
CTAATCCCGATGATCTAATCCCGATGATCTAATCCCGATGATCTAATCCCGATGATCTAATCCCGATGACCTAATCCCGATAACCTAATCCCAATCTTGACCGTAGTCCAAACCAGTATAGCCAAAAAGCGGACAAAAAGAAAGGTCTCACCTAAGTGAGACCTTCTGCCTTACAAATTCCTCTTTTAAATCTTAGCTGATGCCCTTGCTGACGGCACTAAAGACGGAGCCGATCTGGGGACCAAGTAAGACCAAAATCGCGATTACTACTACTGCTACAAGGAACAGGATTAGCGCGTACTCTACTAAGCCTTGGCCTTCTTCTTTCTCGTTGTTCTTCTTGAAAAGCTTCTTGAAATCTAACATGGATGTACTCCTTCTGCCTTAAAATATCTATAAGAATAATAGGATCATAGTAAATCGAGTTAAGATCAGCGGGAGAGCCGCTTTTAGACTGCCCTCCCCCAAGCCTTCTTCACAGAAGAACTAGCTGATGCCCTTGCTGACGGCACTAAAGACGGAGCCAATCTGGGGGCCAAGTAAGACCAAGATCGCGATTACTACTACTGCTACAAGGAACAGGATTAGCGCGTACTCTACTAAGCCTTGGCCTTCTTCTTTCTCGTTGTTCTTCTTGAAAAGCTTCTTGAAATCTAACACGGATAACCTCCTTAAGGTTATTAACCTTGACTAGAAACTAATAAAAGTGTCAGGTGGAACGGGTTATGTTAGTTATAGGAAGCGACTTAATCAGAAGGTTAAATGGAATTGGCAGTAAGGAAGAGGAAAATTAAAATATGCCTAATTAAATATAGAGTTCCCCGACCTATCGAGCCTTGCTAAGACTACCTCATGATCCAAACCGGATCAGTTAAAATGTTGTTTTGCTGTTCTGCCTGCAAAGCTATTCTATCTAAAATACGCTCTTTTTGCAATAGGTCAAAAGTACCACTCTTGGATTATAATCTTACAACCGGAAGTACTAAGTACTTTTTTGTTAAAAAATATATATGCAATAGAGCCTAAAATGCTAGTGGAAGTGGTCTTAAAGTTGGTAGTGCTTTTCAGATAACTAGCTTGGGTTCTTAAAGAGCGTTTAATTACCTGAAAAGCTTAGAGGTAGAGAGAGCAGTAAGGTTAATTCATTGGGATTACAGCGGTAATACGAGTACCCCGCCCCAGAGTACTATCAATATTGAGGGAACCATTGAGCATTTCAATTCGTTGCCCCATACTGGCAATACCGAGCGATTTTTTCTGTACGCCCATCGCCAGCTTGTTTACATCAAAACCAACCCCATTATCTTCAATCACCAGTTGCGCTCGACTAGAATCGAGTTCTACTAACAACTGGACGGTGGTAGCGTTGGCGTGGGTAGAAATATTGCTTAAACCCTCCTGAATTATGCGGAAGATGGCGGTTTCAACGTGGGAGGGCAGGCGGCGTTCCCCGGCAGGCTGGAAATTCACCTCAATCCGATTTTTATCCACATAGTCTTTGATATAGCGGCGCAAGGTGGGGAAGAGGCCCAAATCGTCGAGGATCATGGGGCGTAGTTCAAAGATAAAGCGGCGGGTTTCCTGTAGGGTGTCGTTGACCATTGACTTTAGGCCCGTAATCTCAGACTTGGCCCGATTTATATCCTGATCCATCCACCGCTCGCAAATTTCGGCCCGTAGAACCAAGTTACTCATGGCTTGGGCGGGGCCATCGTGCAACTGGCGCGAGACCCGCAGGCGTTCATCTTCCTGAGCCTGAATAACTTTGCTAATCATCTCTTGAGCATCGTGCTGTAAGCCACTACCTACCCGTGTTCCGGTGTGTTCGGCATCGTAGCGGGGGCGCTGATTCAAGATTTGGACGATTTTATTATTTTGCTGATTGCGCTCCTTCATCTCCTGCTGGCGAGACTGGAGCGTCTCCAGTTGGTTGCGTAACAGCAGCAAGCGCAACTGAATTTCATGGGTTTGCTGGTAATACGAACGAATGGTAGGCTTATCGAAATCGTCTATATTGTTTTCCATATTGCGGAGTTGACCAGAGAGGCTATTTTCGCGCTGGCCCAACCGATCTACTTCGCTTTGCATCTGGCGGACATTCATCTCATTTTCTTTAAGAGAAGTAGAGAGACGTTCCGCCTCACTCTTACTATCTTTGAGTAACTGATCTAACTTCTCGTTGACATCGGTTTCACTACTGGTTGACATTGGATTAAAGCTCATAGGACCACCTCTCTTAGAAATTGGACAACCTAGGTATCTTCTCAATAAGTAGGGGTTTATTGAATAAACCCTCCGCAGGTTGGGCGTATTGCATACGCCCCTACCTCGAAATTTTGAGATGATTGGGCGTATTGCATACGCCCCTACCTCGAAATTTTTGAGATGATTGGGCGTATGCAATACGCCCCTA
>JACAUC010000463.1 GCA_013390945.1 Candidatus Chloroheliaceae bacterium | reverse complement strand
AGCAATATCCTACAAGACCTGCCGTAATGGTCAATCAATTGACGGAGCAATATCCTACAAGACCTGCCGTAATGGTCAATCAATTGACGGAGCAATATCCTACAAGACCTGCCGTAATGGTCAATCAATTGACGGAGCAATATCCAACAAGACCTGCTCAATCAATTGACGGAGCAATATCCAACAAGACCTGCTCAATCAATTGACGGAGCAATATCCTACCAGACCTGCTCAATCAATTGACGGAGCAATATCCTACCAGACCTGCCGTAATGGTCAATCAATTGACGGAGCAATATCCCACCAGACCTGCCGTAATGGTCAATCAATTGACGGAGCAATATCCTACAAGATTGGCCCGTAAAAGGTTTCTAAAGCTTGAAATGCTTGAGTGTCAGCATCTTTCAACTGTATAAACGAAATAAGCTCTTCTAAAGCACCGGAAAATGCCAGCAGAGTGTTAACGATATTTTCCATATCAATGTTATCAACGGCATTCCGGGCAAATCTTGTTACAAGACTACCCTTTCGTACTTCTTTAAGCAAATTATCGCGACTAACACGATCCTCAATACTCGGACACGCCAGCAACAACTTGATTAACTTCTGCTTCTTCAGGAAATTACCTCTTAACGTCTCTTCAAATTTGGCAGAATTATTAGAAGCAGAGTACGCTAGGGGCGGTTTAGGGGGGGATTTTTGACTTTCCCCTCCCATAATGTTAACCGTGCCGATGCTTTCAGCCGCAATACCATGGTCATACGCCGTGATATTCTTATTATTAATCACCGGGGCAGGCTGAGCTTTGTCCGGTTTTTCTGGCTTTGGCTCTGGTTCGGTGAGGGCTAGGTTTTTGGAATCTAGCTGAACCAGTTGCTCTATCGGAGTAGCCCAAGCGGTATCGCGCATAAAAGTTTCGTTGGGGCGCACCTTATAGCGTTCAAAGAGTACCCCTACCACCGCATTATTAAGGGAAGGAATACAAATCGGGCTACCACTCATCCCTTGAAGAATCTGCTCGCTCTTCAATTGAAGTAGGGGCAAACCTTCTCGTTCTGCCACTCCAATTACCTTGCCAAGGGCCGAGAGATAGCGATAGTTTGAAGGATCATCCCGCACCGTGCCAAAGCCTTGAACTTGAAATTCCGCCCCCGCTGTGGCAAAGTGGCTGGCAACTAGTCGGGCGACGGGCAAGTCCGTCGGAAAATTACCACTCAACCGCAGTAGAGCTAGATCAAATTTGTCATTAAACTTATTAGAGGCGATAGCGGTAAAAGAGGCTTTACCGGAGAGTAACTCAAAGGTGAACTCCTGCCCGGCAAAGGAAGAAGCACCGACGGCATCCTGTAACACGTGGTAACAAGTGGCGATCAGGCCGGAGGAATGGACGACAAAGCCCATGCCAAGGACTTTGTCCTCCCAAAGAATCCGCCCAACCCAGGGTAGCGGTTCCAGCATTATTTACTACCCACCTTCTTAGCTGGCTCTTTAACGTGGACGTATTTCATCGTAATCTTGAGGGTAGCCTCGGTTCCAACTTTGGCAATCAAGGCACTCCCCTCGGCATTAAACTTAATGCCAAACTCAAGGGAAAACTCATCGGGGGTTAGGGTACTATCGAAGGTCTTAATCGCTCCCACCAGCGTTTTTGCCATACCCGTAATGGTATTTTTGGCATTTTCCAAAGCGTCCTGAGTCTCTTCTAATGCTCTATTGAGTTTTGGGGCTCCGGTTCTTTCAAGGCCGAAGGATTCAAGTCCTCCCTCGTCGTCTGCTTCAGGTTCTACATCAATATAGAGGGTAACGCCATCTACATTAGCTTTAAGCGGTTGTGCCATCGCAAGGCCTCCTGTCAAGTTCTATTTTAGAAAGCGAAAAATATCAGTTGGTACTAAAGTTCACCTAAAAAGTGATACCTTATATACCTTTCTAATTATAGCACAGGAGTGATAAATTGTATCAACAGAAAAAGCCTTGTTAATGATAAGGCTCCTCTTCAAAAACTTAATTTGTGGAATGCGGCTCTGCCTGTTGAAGAGATAAAATCAACCGACGGAGCGGCATCCCACAAATTAGGCTGGTAGGATGCGGCTCTGCCCGTTGAAGAGGGGTTCCGTCAGTTAATTAGTCGAGTTCTATACCTTTGGCCCTTAAACGGGCAAGCAAGCTCTCCATATTTTGTCGCTCCTGCTGAACCTGCTGCTCGGCTTGTTCCGCCCGTAGCCGCTCTTGCTGAACTCGTAGCCGCTCTTGCTCAGTTCGTTGCTCGGCCAATTCAGCCCTTAGTTGTTGGTGGCGGCGTTGGGCGGCCACTTCAAGATAAGTGGCAAAAGGTCTACCATCAGGACGATAGACCCGCAACTCTCCCTCTAATCCGTCTAACTCAAACCTTATTCCCAAGCGCGGGCTAACCCAACCCCTCATTTCG
>JACAUC010000462.1 GCA_013390945.1 Candidatus Chloroheliaceae bacterium | reverse complement strand
GCAACAGGACGTGAGCTACCGAGCCGGATGGAGGTGAGCGGAAACGGTCAACCTAACGGTCAAACCGCCCGAATTTTGGTCAATTTGGAGGGTGCAAAATACCCGATAGTGATTGACCCCTTGGTACACTTGGTGCAACATGAGCAACTAATCGCCAGCGATGGCGCATCAAATGACTTCTTTGGCGGCGCGGTCTCCTTGAGTGGGAATGGGCAGACCGCCTTGATTGGGGCTTACGGCAAAATTTTCACTGATAGCAACAATATCTCTCATACCTTTCAGGGTGCAGCTTACGTCTTTACGCAGATTAACGGTAGTTGGTCGCAACAACAGAAATTGACCGCCAGCGATGCCACGGGCGGCGACTTCTTTGGCGGTGCAGTCTCCTTGAGTGGGGATGGGCAGACCGCCTTGATTGGAGCTTACAACAAGGCTATCACCGACACCAGCACCAATCTGACTCGCACCAATCAAGGCGCGGCTTACATTTTTACGCGCAGTGGAAATAGTTGGTCTCAACAGATTAGACTGACTGCCAGCGATGGTATAACTAATGATCGGTTTGGCATAGCGGTGTCCCTGAATTATACGGGTACTATCGCTCTGATTGGGGCTTCCTTCAAGACTATCACGGACAGCAACAGCGTCTCGCACACCAATCAAGGCGCGGCTTACGTCTTTACGCAGACTAACGGTAGTTGGTTGCCACAGATTACCTTGACTGAAGGCGATGGAACGTCAAATGACTACTTTGGGATTGCGGTCTCCTTAGATATGACAGGTACTACCGCTTTGATTGGGGCTTATTGTAAGACCATCACGGACACTACCACTAACACCCCGCACACTCAAGGTGCAGCATACCTCCTTACGCTTACGCCAACCAATAATACTTCATCGCCCGTGGTTATTTTGACTGCTCCTAATGGCGCGGATGGGGATTGGTTTGGCAGGTCGGTATCGCTGAGTGGGGATGGTCAGACCGCCCTAATTGGGGCTCCCAAGGCCGTGACTATTACCAATCAGGTCGTGACTACTACCAATCAAGGCGCAGCTTATATCTTTGCGCCCACCAATGGTATTTGGTCGCCATCACCTGCCTTTACCTTGACCGCTATGAATGTGGTTACAAATGCTGACCGCTTTGGGGGGGCGGTGTCGCTGAATTATACGGGTACTATCGCTCTGGTTGCGGCTTACGGTAAGCAAATTGGCGTGGGGCTTCAATCGGGTAAGCAAGTTGGTGTAGGACTTCAACAAGGAGGGGCTTATTATGTCTTTGTGACTACGACTACCAGCATTAATGGATGGTCGCTCTTGACTGCCACCACTCTCTTGACTGCTACTACTGGTGCGGCCTATGACTTGTTTGGCTATGCCGTGTCGTTGAGTGGGGATGGGCAGACCGCTCTAGTAGGTGCTTACAATAAAACTATCACGAACTCGACGCAGGGAGCAGCGTATGTCTTTGGCGTTCCTCTTACAACGACCACTACGTTGACCATTATCCCCACTGCTCAGGCTGAATTTGGAAAGTTTGTGACGATGACGGCTTCGATCACACCCCCTGATGCTACTGGGATGGTGAGGTTCTCCGATGGCTCGATTTTCCTAGATGATAGTCCCATTATTAACGGGGTGGCTACCTACCTAACTAACACGATAGAGCTAACGCAGGGCATTCATAGTATCACCGCCGAGTATATAGGGGACAGTAAATATATAAGTAGCACTTCCGTCCCGGTCTCTTATACGGTATTGCCCGGAACGATTATTTCGCTGACGGTTAATCCGCCGGAGCGTTCCAACTATAACCAACTGATAACCGTAACCGCCTCGATCACTCCGACTACTATTACAGGCACGGTTGAGTTCTACGTGGATGGTGGAATTTACACGAAAACAGTTAGTAGTGGAGTGGCTACTTTCACTATCAATACTTTGATTACAGCCACTCATCCTATAAGTGCTACATACACCGGGAATACGACTTACAAATCGAATACCGCTTACTTGAATAAAGACTATATGGTTCTTGGACGATGGGTAGTGCTATCCAGCAGCGATGATGGCTCCGGTTTAGAGCCTAGTACACTCTCCTATATGTTATCTCAAGCAGAGACTCAAAAACCACTAACCATTACCTTTGACCTAATTAACACCAACACCGTCACCCTTTCTAGTTCCCTAGTCCCTACTGTCCCAATCGGCGTAAACATAGATGGTGGTGGTATTGGTTGTAATTCATCGGCCATAATTATCAACGGCACTGGCGTTACTGGAAACGGTCTGGTATTGAGCGGTGACAATGTCCTTCGCAATCTATGGGTCAAAGGTTTTAGCCAAAAGCAAATCAGTGCCACCTCGCCTGCCTTGACCGCTTTTTGGAAGAAAAACATTTTGCAGTGTGTCAAAGTCTCCCGGTAACAAGAGAGGAACGGTCTCC
>JACAUC010000461.1 GCA_013390945.1 Candidatus Chloroheliaceae bacterium | reverse complement strand
GCCGCCGCCGTTGGCGGCTGAATTGCTCGAAAGCGTGGAGTTCGTCAACGTCACACTACCATTGCTGTTGTAAATGCCGCCGCCGCCAAAGTTACTGTTACTGGACATGGCAGTATTGCCCGAAATGTTGGAGTTCGTCAACGTCAAACTAGCACCGTTGTTGAGAATGCCGCCGCCAGCGTTGGTAGCCGTATTGCTCGAAATGGTGGAGTTCGTCAACGTTACATTACCACTATAAATGCTGATGCTGAAACCATCGTTGATAATGCCGCCGCCGTTGTAGGCCGAGTTGCCCGAAAGGGTGGAGTTCGCCAACGTCACACTACCACCGTTGTTGAGAATGCCGCCGCCGTTGGCGGGCGAATCGCCCCCACTGATGGTCAGGTTATTAATGACCAGCGTTCCGGTCGTATCTACATAGAAGATACGGAATTGGGTTGCGCTACTGCGGGTAATGGTGGCTCCGTTACCATTAATCGTCACCGTTCCGGTAATAGCGGGCAAACCATTGCCGCCCTGACCCCCAGTAGAGTTATTCAGTGTAGTGAGGGTGTAGGTGCAGCCTGCGGTTAGGTCTATGGTGCCGGGGGTAGAGTTAGTGGTGTTAATAGCCGCAACCAGCGCGGTTATATCGGCGGGAGTGTTGGTACAGCCAACGGGGGTAGTAGCGGCTTGGGCTACCTGGGTTGTACCTAATCCAAATAAGAGAGTCGCGAGGCCAAATGCCAATAAAAGCACCAGCCTGAAAAAACCTGCCAAAGGTAGAGAGTCTCTTGCTTTAAACATAAAGTGTAGTTGCTCCTTATCAAGAACGCTTGATACTAGGGGGTATCTTCACACTATTTAGGGGCAATTAATCGTAAGTTCTGACACCAAACTTTAGCAGTGGTTAGTAATTGGCCCTAATTACAAAGATACCACGCCGTTAATTACAAAAGTGATCCAAAAATGTAACCGTGTTCGCCTTCCAAGGTAATTTTTAACGCTTAATTCTGTTTGCACACAGTAAAGACCGTGCTTTGTTTATTAAAGAATCCCTGTAAAATGATTTGGACTATCGTTTCAATAAATTCATCATCGTCGCTTGTTACCATTGGCAAAGCACTACCCGGAAAAATCGAGAGCAAAATACGGCGCATAACAAGTGGGGCAAAAAGCTGCATTCCGATCTGGTCAGGTTTAATCGCCCGCACATGACCGGCCCGAATTTGTTTCTCGAAATAACCTAGCATGGGGAGTAGCAATTTTGGCCCGATCAAGCCTTGCAAGGCTGTAACTAACTCCGGTTGGCGAGGTGCTTCGTTCAAGACCATTCTTAGAATTGGTAAAACTCCTTCGGTCTTCAGCACCTCGTTATAAGTACGGGCTACCAAGCGCAAAAAGAGTTCGGGTGGTTGTTCTAGGTTATCTATAAGAAGTTGGCTAAACTGTTGCAAGGTTGGAAACTGATTAATGCACTCCGCAAAAAGCTGACTCTTGCCTTGTGGAAAGTAGTGATAGATCAGAGCCGGACTGATGGGCTTACCTTCCTGCCCAATCAATTTTCCAACCTCTTGAGCGATCAGCTTGTTAGTAGCACCTTCGTAGCCATACCGCGAAAAAGTCGTTAGGGCTGCTTGGGTTATTTGAGCTTTTTTTTCTTCGTGAAAAATCGGTGTCCGCGCCATCTCTTCGCTTATTTTATAATTAACCGTCCGATCAATCAATTTTTATTGAATTGTAGCACCAGTTAGAGGAGTTGTCAACCACTTGGGCAACTGGTTTTGGTGGAGCCTTTTTCACCGGGGCCGAGGTAGGGGTGTATGGCATACGCCCAATGCAAATAGAGGGCTTACTTACGAAGCACCCAATTGTTCTATCGTGGGCGAAAATCGCCAGAGTAATTAAGCGGGTTAATATAAAGAAGGGGAGTAAAATTGTGAGACCCAGACGAGTAGCCTTCGTCCGGGCCTCGTTTGTCACCCATTTACAACGCCAACACGTTTAAGTCAGGGTTCAATTTAATATCGCTGTGTTCTACGATTGAACTACCGACCCCGGTAAATATAAGGCGGGTCAGGCTGGAATTGAACCAGCATCCAACGATTCCCGACCCATGACTCTCGACTTGGCGTTCGGTGATAATACTGAAGCTGGAGTGAGAATTTAAGTTTGGGGTGGCCTCCAACGTTACCTCTGCCGCTTGGGTTACTCCGCCATGGTTTAGAGGGTGTACGCATTACACCCCTACCAATTGAAAAGAGACGTTTTAGAGATGGCGGAGGCAGGATTCGAACCTGCACTGAACCGTAGGGCCGTCAAATTAAGCTTCAATCTCAGCTTTTGCACTCCAACCCTAGTTTAGTGCAGATTTTAGGATAATGCAAACTCAAAAATTCGGTAGGTAGGGCAGTGGCAAAGTCGGAGAGCTATCCAATCTGGCAAGAGTAGTGGTAGGTGAAAATCAACT
>JACAUC010000460.1 GCA_013390945.1 Candidatus Chloroheliaceae bacterium | reverse complement strand
GGGCGTATGCAATACTAGGAGGGCGTATGCAATACTAGGAGGGCGTATGCAATACTAGGAGGGCGTATGCAATACGCCCCTACGCGGAATTATTGCTTTTAGGGTTGTAGGTGGAATTGTTGGGCATGGCGGTAAAGCGCGATATACTGAGTGGCGGAGGCATGCCAAGAATAATCGGCCTGCATATCCCGACGCATCAGATTGCGCCAAATTTGGGGGTATTTGTAGGTTTCTAAGGCCCGAATAATGGCGGCATAGAAGGGCATGGCACTATACTCATCAAAGGTAAAGCCATTACCGACATCGTGGCGAGGGTCTACATTTTTAACCGTATCGGCCAATCCGCCAGTTTCTCTGACGATGGGTATGGAGCCATAGCGCATCGCAATCATCTGACCGAGGCCACATGGCTCAAAGCGCGATGGCATTAAGAAGAGGTCGCTACCGCCATAAATTTTTTGGGCCATCGGGTTATTAAAGGTTAGGTAAAAAGAGGCTTTGTGGGGATAACGTTGGGCGATCTGCCGGAATAGTTCATGATAAAAGGGGTCGCCCGTACCCATCAGCACAAATTGTAGCTCAAGCTGCATCAGTGGTTCGATAATTTGGGCCAAGAGGTCAAAACCTTTTTGGTTTGCGAGGCGGCTAATCATCCCAATCAGCGGCACGTCCGGGTTTTGGGGAAGGTGGGCCTCGTGTTGCAGGTTAAGTTTATTTTCGCGTCGCTTGTCTAACGTATCGGCCTCAAAATTAGCGGCGAGGTAGCGGTCGGTGGCGGGGTTAAAGATATTGGTGTTGATACCGTTGAGAATACCAAAGAGTCGCTCGCTTCGGCTGTTGAGCAGTCCCTCCATATGTTCACCCAGCGAGGGAGTTAAAATCTCGCGGGCGTAAGTGGGACTGACCGTGCTGATAACGTCGGCACTCCGAATACCTAAGCTCATTAGACTGACCATGCGGTTAGAATCGCTCTGTTCGGGATAGCTAAATTCATATTCGCCGATACCCGCGATTTCCAGCACCCGGTAGCCAAAGATACCCTGATAGGCCAAGTTGTGAATGGTATAGACACTGGCGATGTTACGGTAAAAGGGTTGCTCGGCGTAAATTGTTTTTAACCAATTGGGAATAATGGCGGTATGCCACTCGTGGCAGTGAATAAGGTCGGGTTGCCAGCCTAAGATCGGCAGCATTTCTAGCACTGCTCGGCAAAAGAGGATAAACCGCTCCGCATCGTCGGGGTAGCCATAGATTCCTTCGCGGCTAAAATATTTGTCGTTGTGTATGAAGTAGACTGGCACGTCGTTACCAATCAGCCCTTCACTAATCTGCACCTTCTCGCGCTGGGTATCCATTGGTATAGGCAACGCTTGTAGGTTGGCAAGAGGTTTTAGATCAGATTTGAGGGGGTCAATCTGACCGTAGCGTGGCACCGCTACCCGCACATCGAGCCCGGCCTCTTTAAGGGCTAGTGGTAACGAGCCGACTACCTCGGCGACATGTCCAACTCTGGCAAAAGGAACCACTTCTGCGGCTACGATCAGTATTTTTAAAGGCCGAATGGGGAAATTAACTGCTTCTGTAGAGGACGAAGCTGCGGGGTTGTTTGTCGCTTGCATCTCGAGAACCTTTATCTAGTTTTTTAGCCAAGCTAGAGGCGTATTACATTACTCTTCTTAGAAGAAATTTCTGCTTGGGATTCTATCATGAGATAGGGGTAAAAGCAAAGCAATATGCCTCTAATCGGGCGGTAGGAGGGATTGGAAATTCCTCCTACCGGGATGTATTTGATGGGGCTAAGTTGCGCCTAGCCCAAAATTTGAGATGCTCCATCCAAACTTCAAGCTGGGGGTACATATACCAGAAGGAGGCAAGGCCAAAGAGAGCACCGGTGAGGAGGCGTAATTCCCACGTGCTTTCGCGCCAACCGAAGAGTTGGGTGAAGCCATCGAGGGCCATAGGTGCGACTAAGAGGCAATAGTGCCAGAATTGAATGGGACGCAAGCGGTGGCGCACAATCTGAAAGAGGAGACCGAGGAGACCTAGCACCGCATAAATCGCCAGACAGCGTTCGCAGAGTGCCATCTGATGTTGACCGAAATAGAAGGAGTGGGCGGGATTCTGGACACAGACGAGGCTACAGAATTTAAAGAAGGGCCGAGCCAAGTCATTCCATCCGGCTTCTTCCGCCAGTGGTACTAAGAAGGCGACACTCAAAAAAAAGAGATTGACCGCATTGACCAGCCAGAGCCAGTGTCGGGCCGCAAAATGAGAGAAGCGTACCCAAAATCGTCCCATCCGGTTAGAAAGCTCTTTGCGCCAAGTGGCTACTTGGGGTTCAAAGGCGATGGAGAGCGGATCAATGTAACGAGCAGTTTTAGGTTTCGCTTCTTCTTTTTCTTCCAGCATAGTCCCTCACAATTCAACTAAGCCCCTGTAGGAGGGATTTCTAATCCCGATTTGAAAGTTATTGAACTTAAA
>JACAUC010000459.1 GCA_013390945.1 Candidatus Chloroheliaceae bacterium | reverse complement strand
ACCCACGGCGGGTTTATTCAATAAACCCCTACTTATGGAGAAGATACCTTTAAATGTATCCACGCAAAATTTCGTGGTAGGGGCGTATTGAATACGCCCAAGATGAGGCTAACCCACGGCGGGTTTATTCAATAAACCCCTACTTATGGAGAAGATACCTTTAAATTAGGTGGATACAGGGTGGACGCAAGCCGGAACGACGCAAAACAGGGGCCGCTACATTGTAGACTGGTACTCCGCCATTGGTGAGGCCATTGTATTTGCCAAAGTGGGCGTGTCCGTGAAAGGCGAGGGTTGCGCCTTGTTCATCTAGTGGCCCGGCCAGTAAATCGCTGCCGAGTAAATTCATTAATTCGGCGGGTTCACCTCGTAGGGTTTGTTTGATGGGAGCATAGTGCAACAAAGCCACTTTTTCGGGAGTGCTAAGCGAACGTAACCCTTTGTTAAGGCGGCGCACGTCTCGGACGGTCTCTTTAATCAACTCTTTGACCTGCTCTTCGCCAAAGGCCATTATTTTGGTGGAGCTAAAACCACCCCAAAAGCCCTTTACGCCGCAAAAGCCTACGCGGTCATTCAGCACAAAGATATTATCGTCCTCAAATAAAACCCGAATACCCGCCTGCCGCATCAGGGCCACTAATTTACGTTCTTCGCCACTGTGGTAATCATGGTTGCCCAAGACGGCGAGAATGGTAAGCCCGGTATCTAGGGCTTTGGTCAAGACGTTGATTAAAACTTCCATTTCATTGGTACGGCCCCGGTCGGTTATATCGCCGCACAAGAGAAGTACATCGGAACGTTTTTCTATACCAGAAAACATGGAACTTACCATTTTTTGAGAACGTTCGGTACAATGTATGTCACCTACGGCAGCAAGCCGGATATGGTTAGGTGATTTTTCTTCAATGTATAGTTCGTTGGTGAGAGTTGTAGGAGGGCGACCTACTATGTTGCTCTGACTCATCTAAGATTGTGGGCGCAATAACCCCCTGCTGTGAGCAGGAGCGCCCTTCCTCCTTCCTTACCTTTAACCAGAAATACCTTTAACCCCTGAAGTATCAGCCTCGTGGACTCCCTTGATGCTTTTAAATCAAATAGCAATCAATTGCTATTAAAAGAGTTTTTTTAATTTTACACGTTACTTGAATATTTGGCAATTCTGTATCTTCTCAATAGGTAGGGATGCTTTAAAGAATAGGAATAAAAGGGCCGCTTGAGGGCAGTTAGGGAAGGAACCAGCGAACTTGAGTGCCAAAGAGTTCTTGCTGGAGGCTTGGTTAGCGGTTGCGATGCAGCCATTCTCGCAAGCCTCTGGCTAGGGTGAAAGGATCGTTGATAACGGCCTCTGCCGCAAAGAGATCAATGGCCCCTACATCGTTGCCCCGGTTGCGCGGGTCGCCCCGGTCTACAATTCGTACCAGCACTGGGAAGCCGTTCCAATCTTCGGCACTAGGTCTAATCGGTGGCATTTGGACAACCACATTAAAGGAGGTAACGCCGAGGCTTTGGTAGTAGGCCAATATTTTGTAAAGGGCTTCGCCTAGTTCGGGTGAATAGAGGTCGGTTAAGAGGATAATTTCGCGATTGCGGGTGGGAGTCAGGTAGGTGAGGGCTTTAACCATATCCACCGGGTCGGCAGTTAGGCCCAAGGCGCGATGGGCCTGCACGAGATCGTTAAAATAGCTACGCTTGTGGCGTTCGCGGTAGGTGACGGCATCGCGGCGCAGCCGTTCAATTTTGCCATAGTGCATATCGCGGCCCAAACACATTTGAGCGTGACCGTGAATAACCGAGGAGCCTGCTTTCCAGAGACAGTTCCACAAAAAGAGGTAATAGATGGCTTTGGGGTCTTTTTGGTGAGCGACTTCAGCCCATTCGCGAGCGGTCAGGAGGTAATCTATGACCTGTTCTGGGCCAAATTTATGGGGGTGAAATTCATTGAAGACCACTACGCCGTGCCAAGTTTCAAGCTTGGCAATATTGGAGGCGGTAACCGAGTAGGCACCTTCCACTCGCCCAAAAATATCGGCGGTGGTATCTTCGGTGGGTTGGTTAAAGGGGTCGGCTTGACCGCGCCCGGCCTCGACTAGTTTTTCTAAGTCTAGGCTTTTGTCTACTTGTTGTGGGCGACTACTACGTAGCTCATTATAAATTGTAGTTTCCAGCGTAACCCGGTTTGTAATCCTGACGATTTGCTGTCTTTCGACGGTTCGATAGGAGCCGAAAATCTCTTCGACGCTGGCTCTTTTGTGGGGTGGAACCTGCAACTGGCCGATTCCAGAGCTGACTAAAAAGAGTCGTTCGCAAAGGTTACGCTCGGTGGGTGGTAATTTAGAGATAAGTTCGTTTACTTTTGTAATCATGATGTTCCTGATTATATCATAAATTGTCTGGCTTGTGGTTGTTTTGCTTATGGGTTTATGGCATAGACCCATAGGAGGGCGGTTCCTAGGAGGGCGTATGCAATACTAGGAGGGCGTATGCAATACTAGGAGGGCGTATG
>JACAUC010000458.1 GCA_013390945.1 Candidatus Chloroheliaceae bacterium | reverse complement strand
AAGGGGCGGGTTGCAACCAGACGCTAGTTTCTGACAGGAAGGTGTTTACCTTACCTTGATTATTTCTACTATCAGTAAATTTGTTTGATTACTTCCCTCATTGTTCCCTTAATATTGGATACGCTATCTTTTTGAATAACAAAAAGAGGATTGAGCTATTATTCAATCCCCTTTCGCTCTTTTTTATCACTGCCTTAATCGCGCTGTTTACGTCGCTGGCGCTGCTGACTCTTCTTCATCTTTTCGCGCTTTTCAACGCCTTTTGATACAAAGAAACGTTTTCGCTTGTACTCGCTTAACACTCCTGCACGTTTGACCTTCTGACTAAAGCGCCTCAATAACGCCTCGAAGCTCTCACCATCCTCTTGGGATACGTACACTAACTATCACCCCGCTTTCTTTGCCCGGCCCAAGCCGAATTTTTCCACCGACCGCTTACTAACGGCCCTTCTGGCTATTATAACATGTTCGGCAAAAAACTGGTACTCCTTGGCGAGGGGCAAAGGGGACTTCGGTCTGGACTCCGCAGTTAGCGCAGGTAATGGCATACATTTTGCGCTCTTGGTCACCATAATTGCCCATGTTGCTACGACTTGGGCCACTATTGCCATAGACACTGCTACGGGTATTACCGTTATTGCCATAGTTACCCATACTATTGCCGTAGCTATTACCACCACCACCGTTGCCATAGTTACCGCTACGACCATAGTTGCTGGTATTACCATAATTACCGCTACGGGGATTATTCTGGGGACGGTTGCCGTAGCTACCACCACCATAATTATTACCACCAGTGCTATTGCCGCCATAGCCACCGCTATAACCGAGGCTATTACCGTAGTTGTTACCGCCACCGCTACTCATAGGATTGGCATTGCGGTCACGCTTACGGGCATTGCGGCAAGGTCCACAACGGGCGGGATCATTTTCAAAACCCTTCTGCACATAGAAATCCTGCTCACGAACAGTAAAAATAAATTCTTCGCCACAGTCCTTGCAGGTCAAAATCTTGTCTTGCCTCTCAACGCTCACAATAAGAACTCCTTTTTGGTGTTAAGCATATAAAATTAGCTGAGAACAAACTTACTCACTTTCAGACGACATACTCGCTTGGATAGGGCGCATACTAACACCGGGGCAAGCATCAGAGTAGAGACTAACAGACTGAAAATGAGAAACTCAAAATAGAATGGGAAACCGAAACCAGATGCCTCATTTAAAAATCAAGCTGATACAAGCGGAATTTAAATTATAAACTAGACGACCTGTTAAGCTTGGATAAAACATAATCAAAGAAATTAACTGGGAAAACCTATATACCGGGCTTGAAACGTTCTAATTGACCACCTATCAGACGCACAATTCTCTCGTTTATCATAACTGGCGGAGAAATCATGAGTAATTTTATTATAAAGAGGTCTGCGTCAAATAAAAGAGCTTAGACCCTGCAGGTTTGGCTGACTTAGATAACCGTTAACTGTATCTCAAGCATATCCATTGTACAACAAGATCAAGTAAATTGCAATGGATCTTAACAGGTGATTCCACACATCAGGTTTGCCAAAAACCGTCTTTAGGAAAAGGTTCAATCTGTACAAAACTGAGCGTTTAAAAGGCTTGATAGAGAATGGCGTATCGAACTCTAAGGGTAAGGAGTAGGTAAACAAGCAACAGGACTGGACACTTTGTGATTACGAGAAAAATCCAGCATTTTTTCAATTATCCTGTTGAGATTATCCGCCTGCCGCACCACTCGCTGCAAGTAGTTCTGAATACGTTCGTTTGGTAAGGGCTGTTCCGCATCGCTTTTCTCAATCATACGGTTAATCAAATGAGCAAACAACAAACAGATCATCCGGGCATTATTCAACTCTTTCCACTCTTCGACAGGTTTATTTTGTGACATGGTTCTCACAGCCCTCAATTTCTATTTTCGCTCACAGGGTAGTGTTCAGAGCGGGAGTGGAAAGAGAAAACCACACTCTCGTGACCTAGACACCCTATCCAATGGTTAAATAATCCAGTGGGTCTATTGTACATATCTTACACCATTGTTCTGCAAATATGATGTCCCAAATCGGGATTTTCACTCCTTTTTACCACCAAATTCTAAATTCCATTGGACAACCTTTTTCAGTTTTAGGTAACTATCACTTTCGTTTCACGGCGACGGTAAATCACCACGCCCAACAAAGCAAAGAGCAAAGCCCCAATGATGGCCCCAACTAAGGGTACACCCGCCACATTGAGATCACCGAAGAGAGAGATACCATTCATAGTTTTATCACCTGTTACCTGCACCTGCAGGAAACTGACAAAGAGCCATGCCCCTAAAGTAGCTAACACAATGGTCACAAGATAGCCCGACTTAGAACGCATCCGAGCCAAGCCACCTACCAGCAGTGCCACAATAATAGCAATTAGCAGGTAAACCACTATTTGCAGAAGGTCTGGGATAGTAAAATTTCTTACAGTCCACAAAGATTGTGGAAGTAGTAAGTGGGCCTAGGAAATTT
>JACAUC010000457.1 GCA_013390945.1 Candidatus Chloroheliaceae bacterium | reverse complement strand
GCCAAGTCACTAGAAACGTTTCTAGTGACTTTTTTTGCCCACTATTTCAGGGGAAAAGAAAACCAGATCAAAGCAGGGCTTAATCTCGTTATTCTGCTCTTGACAAAGCCACCCAATAGCCATACAATACTGTTGTTACTTTTTATTCGCTTTTTTAGCAAAAGAGAGCCGCATCTGGGCGCGGTATCGGGAGAAAAGGCTGTTGTGTTGGAGAAAACTACTATTAGATTATCTCAAGAAGATCGGGAACTAATTGCCAGACTCGGTCGGATTTTGGGGTATCGCCTAGGCAAAGCAGAGGAAATGAACCAATCCGAGGTTATTCGCTATTGCTTGCGTCGAATAGCTGACCAAGAATTAGATTCCGCTCTTGAGGGAGAAAACCGCTCGAAAATATCAGCGATTGGCAGGAAGGAGGAGGGCGTTTGATACTGATTAATGCGTCTGCGCCTGTTCGTTATCATCATGGCTAAAACTATTTGCCTTGCCCAATCTAAAGGCGGCACTTCCAAGACTTCTTCAGTCTTGAATATTTCCGCCTGTTTAATCCAGCAGGGCTATAAAGTGCTGGCAATTGATATTGATATGCAAGCCAACCTTACCAGTGGTTTGGGTGTAGACCCCACCCAACTTGAACGGAGTATGTATGCTTTGATGACCGATCAGGCTACTACTGCTGCCGATATTTTGGTACATACCCAAGAAGAAATTGACTTGCTCCCTGCTAATCTGGATCTCTCCATTGTTGAACTTGCGGTTAAAGAGATAATGGGGCGTGAGAAGATTCTCGCCCGCAAAATTCGCCCTCTACTGCCCCATTATGATTTTGTCTTGATTGACACACCGCCTAGTTTTGCTTTAACCACCCTCAATGCTCTCACTGCCGCCGATTACCTGCTCTCTCCAGTGCAACCAGAGCCTTTCTGCCTGACGGGTATGCGTAACTTGGTACATACCTACGACCTAGTAAGGGAAAATTCTAACCCTAACCTAGAAATACTGGGGATTTTCATTACTATGTACGATTCGCGCCTATCTGCCCATCGTGAAATTGCCGAAATAATCCGCAGGGATTGGGGCGACCGAGCTTTTGAGGCCGTCATCCGCAGACGATCTAACCTTATGGATTCCACCGCAGAAGGGCGTTCTATTATCAAATCCCGGCCATCCTCTGATCTGGCTCAGGATTACCAATTGCTCACAAAGGAGATTTTGAGCCGTGTCCAAAAACAGTGATAGATTTAAGGGGTTGACCTCCAAGCCAGATAATGGGGATCGCCAAAATGCTTTACTGGAACAGATGGCTGCCGCTTCTTCCTCGACCCGCAAGCTCTTGGGTGCTTTGATCGTTCCTTTAGAGATGCTAGTTCCTAATACCCAGCAGGCTAGGCGTTTTTTTAATGAGGAATCTTTGCAAGAGTTGGCCGAGGATATTAAAGTACACGGCATTCTCGAACCCTTACTTGTGCGCGAAACCCTTCCAAGCCAATACGAGATTCTGGCCGGAGAGAGACGCTACCGAGCGGCAAAATTGGCCGAATTGACCGAAGTGCCGGTGCTGGTGAAGCAGTTGGATGATAAACAAGCTCGCCTTGTAACCTTAGCTGAAAATTTGCAGCGCGAGAACCTCAGACCGGAAGATGAGCAATATTTTTACCGCCAGCTTCAAAATGAATTCAATTACTCTATCACTGAGATAGCCCGCCTCATCAGCAAGAGCCGCGCCTATGTTCGTGATCGTCTGGAAGGAAAGAAAATCCAAACAGAAGAGGTTATCCCCGTTAGTGAAAAAAATAACGATACGCAGATTTTCCCCGAATTGAATAATATTTCACAATCTGATAAGGCTTCTCAAGTGCGGCGACCTCCCAAATTTAGCACCGCTTTCAAGCGTCTTTCGCAAGCCCTTGAGGATACGTTGCTTTCCCTAGATCAGCAACCTCTTTCTCAACGGGAAAACCGCCAGCAGCTTAAAGAAAGCGTGATTCAGATGGAACAACGTTTACAAGAGTTGAAGCATAAACTAGTCAGTCTGGATGAAAACGAGGCTGTAAGTTCGACCACACCAGAATAAAAAGAGGACAAAATTGAATTATGCTAACACCTGAACCATCTCAATTGTACGTGTTACACGTATCAACTTAGGCTAAGGTGAGTGTATTATGCACTCACCTTGAAAGGGTATTCTAAGGTAAAGCAATTTCAGACGCACTCCATCCTTTGTAGCGTGAGGCAAATCTAGGCAAAAGAAAAGGCACTGGCAACGATTACCAGTGCCTCTACCCAATCTATTCTATTCACCGGACGGTTGGTTGGTTCTTCCATTCCCGGTAATACCACTGCAACTCCAGCGGTTCAAAAACTTCAAAGATGCTCACCCCAGGCAAGTTTTGAAAATTGCTCTTATGCAGCACCAGAAGCCTGATCTTTTCTTACCAATTTGGCCCAATGAGTAGATTGGTGTCGCCTATTGTAGGAGGTCTTGCAAGCATAATAAAAGGCTCTGTTTCCAGAGCCTTGAACTTCACTAACTTTTCCCATCACCCTA
>JACAUC010000456.1 GCA_013390945.1 Candidatus Chloroheliaceae bacterium | reverse complement strand
CAACCCGATTTCCCAACCCGATTTCCCAACCCGATTTCCCAACCCGATTTCCCAATCCCATTACATAATCAGAGCCAAAATCTCGGCCAAGGTTGAGACGGTTGGGCCTTGCCAAACCTGCCGTCTGGCCCAATCTGCATCATAAAGGTCATCGTAAGGAACCCGAATAAGTACCGGATTCATGCCGCTTTGAGCCGCGCCGTTCAATTCTTGGCTACCGCCGTCACCCACATAGAGGCAGCGTTGCGGCTCTACTGCCAACCGTTCGCAGGCCAGTTCATAGATGCGGAGAGTAGGTTTAACAAAGCCCACCTCACACGAAAAGATGGCATGATCTATCAAAGCGGCTAGGGGTGTCTCCGACCAAAGGCAGGGAACACCGGGCGGACTGTTGCTGACCAGCCCAATTTTAAAGCCAGCCGCTTTTAGGCAGGTCAAGGTCTCCACCGCATCCTGCCGGGGGCGCAAACAACGTCGGGTAAAGTCTAGACTCATCGCCGTCACTTTGGCAAGCAACTCCTGATCTAGGATGATCTCCAGTTCCCCACAGAGATGCTTCACGACCGCCTCGATAGTAGGAAAGGCTCCTAGTTCTTGTAAGGGAAAGATTTTTTCCCAGCGGCGAACGTAATCCTGACATGGCAAAGCTAGGACAGCAGCCATTTCGATCATAATCTGCTCGTGTTCTCGAAAAGGAAAAGTCTCCACCAACGTCCCAAAAAGATCAAAAACGACCGCTTCATATTTCATAATGCTCCCGTTGACCTTCCCTGATATAACCGTCTCCCTAATAGGAATATGCCAGAAATGTATTTTCTCAATAATTCGGGGTAGGGGTGTATTGCATACGCCCAATGTGACGCGGGTTTATTCAATAAACCCCTACAAATTGAGATGATACCCAGAAATTTGGTGGTTTTTTTAATCTGACTCTAGTATTTAAACCTTCCAAGGCAAGATTGTAACATATTAGGTCAAGAGGCTAAAACCTCTGCGCTTTAGGTGCTTGAGTGGAAAATTACCAACTACCACCAAAATTTGATATACTTGCAGCCGAGTCGTTGGTCTGAAGGCATCTTTTCCATAAGTTAAAGGATTACGTTATGAGGTTAACCTGTGAAGCCTAAATTTCTCCACTACCTACTGTTGCTCTTGGGCTTGCTCTTAAATGGTTGTGGTTCGGGTGAGAGTGGCCCGGTCTTGAGCCAAGTGAAAAGTGAGGCCAGCACTTTAGACCTTCGTCAGGGTGGTGTAATCACGCTGGCCTATCATATCGGTAGCGAGACCAAAATATCGGCTTTCTTACAAAGTCCAGAGGGCAACCGTTACGAGTTGCGTCGGGACGAACCACGTCTCCCCGGTAACTATGAGATGCAATTGGATGGGGCAGTTGAAACCGTCGAAAATGGGTTGATCCAACGCCGTATCCTGCCCGATGGCCTTTATCATTGCACTTTGCAGGCCCAAAACGGACAAGCGGAGACCCGCGACTTTACCATTATGGGTAGTCCAGCCAGCCAAGGTAGACCAGAAATCGAAGCACTTTCGGCTAATCCCCAAGTGATTAGCCCCAATTTTGATGCTCGCGAAGATGTTGCCACGCTCAACTGGCGTACTACCCGCCCAACTACCGTGACGGTTTCAATTGCCGGGGAGCATGGTTTTAGTCGGGTTCTCAAAACCTCCAAAAATCAGCCTGCCCAAGAAGACCGGGTGGATTTCAACGGCCTTGACCAAAAGGGCGAACCGCTACCCGATGGAGTCTATACCTACACCATCCAAGCGGCAGATAAATTCGGCAATATCACCCGCCGAGCTAGTACGCTGGAGGTGCGGGGAGGTGGACTACCCCAAGCGGTTATCAGCTATGCCAATATCGCCCCCACCGAAATCATCAAAGGCAATCTGGTTACGGTTACGGTGCGGGTAAAGAATACGGGTAAAGTACCCATTCGTAGCCAAGGGCCAGATAGTGGCTTCCGTTACACTACCCACGATGCTTACAGTTCGATTGAAAATGGACGCTACGAGGATAAGGCTGGTTTTTGGCGCATTGGGGTAGATTATGAGGCTAATAGTGGCGTAGGTGGCCCGGTGCGCTATCCTTTTCGCTGGGGGTTCGGCCATGATCTCCAACCTGGGGAAGAGGTGGTGATTGTGGGGCAAATCCAAGTGGAGCGCGACGAGAGAGATATTAAGCTCTATGTGGGCCTGATCCAAGAAAAGATCAGCCTTGTCCAAGATCGCCAGCAGATTACCACCGTCAAGATAACTTATTAATTTTTAGCTATATGGGGTGGGTTTATTCAATAAACCCCTACTTATTGAGATAATGCAATGCCATCCTGCCTTTCAGCCTCGCTGCTCGATTAGGGCTGTTGCAAAGTCGGAGAGCTATCCAATCTGGCAAGAGTAGTGGTAAGTGAAAATCAACTGGCGGCAACCAGTTGGCGCAGCATCCTACAATCTTGGCCTAAGAGAAAGCTGATAGTTAGGCTAAAATAAATTTCCATAGCCACCTTCTAGTGGGAAAGCCCAAATCTTGTAGGAT
>JACAUC010000455.1 GCA_013390945.1 Candidatus Chloroheliaceae bacterium | reverse complement strand
ACTAGCGAAGCATTGGCAAAACCCTACGAGGAAATCCTAGAAGAAGTGTCAAATAGCACCCATTTGAACGTGGATGAAACTGGCTGGAAAATGGGAAAGGTACGGCAATGGTTGTGGGTGGCGGTGAGTAGCATAGCGACGGTCTTTCTATTAAATAGTAAGCGTGATAAAGCGGCGTTTAGGAAGTTGGTAAAAGAGAGCTATAAGGGAATAATCAGCAGTGATCGGTTGCGAAGCTACAATGGTTTAGAGGCGGCGTTGCACCAGTGGTGTTGGGCCCATTTGCTGAGAGATTTCCGCCGTCTGAGTGAGTGTCCTGGTGAGGGTGGTATCTGGGGCGGTGAAGCCCTAGAGTTAAGCCGTCAGGTCTTCGAGGAATGGCAAGCCTACCGTGAGGGTGAGGGAAAAATAAGCCTAGCTCAATTGCGGGAGGCGTTAAAACCAATCCGTGAAGATTTTGAGCAATTGCTTAAAGAGGGAAAAGAGCATAAAGATGGTGGTGTACGTAGTCTAAGTGGCGAGTTATCGAAAGCCACCGCGAGTATGTGGGTCTTCAGTGAGGTGGAGGGAGTAGAACCGACCAACAATGCGGCGGAACGTGCGCTGCGCCCTGCGGTAATCTGGAGAAAGACGAGCTTTGGCAGCCAGAGTGAGGGTGGTTTACGTTTTGTAGAGCGAATGTTAACGGTGTCGTCCACGCTAAAGCAGCAGGGACGAAGTTTGATCAAGTTTGTAGTATCAGCTATTCGTGCGAAATGGCATGGTGAAGCCGTGCCGAGCCTTTTATCATCCCCGTCACCGTGAAGAGTAAGTCCTGTTCCTTGTAAAGAGCGTGTAACTATTCATAGACCAGTGTACGCTATTTTGTATCTTCTCAATAACAATAGAATGGTTTAAGGTGCTAAAGAGTACCATGAGTTAGCATTAAAAAGCCTGTTTAACAAGCTGATTAGTTAGATATATTGAGGAGAAGCCATTACATTTAAGTCTAGGTTATTTTTAGATTTTAATTTGTCAAAATTAAAATGGTCTTAATAGTTAACATAATACAAACTAAAATACATTTTATAAATGCTAGTTTATTCGTTAAGGACTATAATATAGCCATTATAGTAATATTCGATTTAAGATTATTTTGGTATTATGGACTATTTTGTTGTGTCTATTTAGTTTGGAAAGCCCGTGAACGGTTACGATTGATTAGGTCTTATTAAGACATACCTATCATCTCATAAGAGCTTCCTTTTTTCCACCTCCTTTTTACATCCTTTTCGCTAAACCTCATCTTAGCTTGGCGCACATTGATTAAAATCAATTAAATATAAACCAAATTATATTGAGTTGAATTTGGATTATTTTTAATCTATTGAATAAATCCAGTATATTTCAATCGGTTTAAGCTCTATAGTCGTTCACATTAATGATAAGATTAGCTTGACGCGCATGGGTCTGGACGAACAATCATTTGCTCAAGAGCAGCATAACCAAAACCTTGACCTAGACCTATGTAATGCCCCAAACTATCCAAGTCAAGCCAGACCCAAACTGGAGAGGCTGTCTGTATCCTTACCACAGCTTTATTTTGACCTTGAGATTGAGATGGTAACAAGCTAAAACCAAGTGACCAAGGAACTTGACCCTCTTGGATTAGTAACCAACCATTAGGAGAAACCGAAGAAGGAGAAGAAGATTTAATCTTGCTACCAAGAGTAAGACCACCATTGCCAAAAAAATAAGCAGACGTGTTGCTAAACGCTTCATAAGAATAAGCCAAAAATTGACCATTCAGGCCCAGTTCTAGGCTGGTGAAGTTACCCCTTCTTTTATTAGAATTGTTACTACTGTAATTTCCTTCTACTTCACCTCCGACGGAGCCAATAAAACTTAGCACAGATTGGGCTGCAATCAGGCTTTGTTTGGGTTGTCGGTTATCATCCAAGAGGCCATAAGTAGCTTCTACCCAATTTGGGGATAAGGGTGCATTATTGAGCATCCACTTGAAACCACCTGAAAACCCATTTTGCCACAGCCACAGCCAAACTACCGTCTCATAAGAGGCAATAGTATCTTCAGAGATAGGTTGATCCGGCCATTGCACCCCGCTCGCGCCGAACTCGCCCAAGACCACAGGCATTTGAGGAAAAGCCTTTCTTAGCCAAGTGAGGAAAGCCATAAGGCTGACTAGGCCAGCTGTTCCGCCACCATAAAAATGTGGCGAAAGAAAATTCAGTTGTTTATTTGCGGGAAGCGCGGCCAGATAAAGATTGTTGAAGCCAATTGTTACCTGCGCGGATGAATCACTGGAGTGTAAAGCGGCCTTACGTAGAGAGACCCAGACTGACAAAGCCTGATTCATAGAGTTAACCAGAGGCTGCCACTTACTACCTTCCAAAGAAGCGGGATAATCCAAACCCAATGAATAGGGTAATTGAGAAGTAGTGAAATCCTCTAAAGATAAAGACAAAGTTTCAGAAGCTTTCAATAGGTCAGTAATGCGACCCTGATGCTTGTAAGCCGAGGAACTTAAAACATCTGACCAGTAAGCATCATCAAGCTGAAGATTAGACCGCT
>JACAUC010000046.1 GCA_013390945.1 Candidatus Chloroheliaceae bacterium | reverse complement strand
GAGAAATGATAGCTTCTGCAAAAGTAAGAGGTGTATTATGATGGGTGCATGGAAATCCCTCCTACAGGGGGCACTGAAATATAGAACATGATTACTGTAGCGTTATGATGCAATGTCGGGATTGGAAATCCCTCCTACAGGGGGTTAGTTTCGGCCTTCGGTAAATATTTCATATTTAGAAAAGTTTTTGGCACGTAGGAAGGGAAGTTCAAAGGGGGCACTCGCGCCGGGTTCGATTTTTTGCGGGTCGGTGTAGCCGCTTTCCAGATCCAACACTTTACCATCATCATCATAGGCCACCCCAATAATCCCACTATGAGCGGAGACCGACTGACCCAAGTTGGTCAAATGACCAGAAAGGCGTGGGAGACCGTATTTGGATTGATCGCGTATAACATCGGCTACGGATAAGTCATAGTTAAAATTATGCTTAAAAGTTTTGAAGAAAGGCAAAAATTCGGCGGAAAATTCGACACGATCCCAATTTTCAGGTATATTTTCTAGGATAATGCGGAAGGGGCTTTTGCCCTTGGCTGGCACGATGGCAAGAGCATCTATCATAGTGTTGCTGGTTGCCAAGAGTTGACCGTCTTGATCTAGTAAATTGGCGGTTAGTTGGATACGTTGCTCGGTGTTGGTATCGTTTTGGAAAACACCCACTACATAGAGGTTTTTAGCAATTTCACTTTTGTAGGCCCGATAACTTAGGACACTGGCACTACCCGATTCGTAACGCCACTGGTAGTAGTGGCGACCAATATTGCCCATCTCTACTTGCCAAGCCGGGGCGTTACCGGGTGTAAAGGTTAGCACCCGCCGCTCGAAAAGCTGCATCAATACCACCTGATCTACACCTGCCACCCGCACTTGGCTCCAGTAAGGTTCGCTGATGGGGTAGCCCAAAGCAAAAAGCCAGTCTACGCCAAGTCGGTTAAGCCAATTCCAAAAAACGCCCGGAATATTGTGGCCCAATTCGGGACTATAGTGGGCATAGTTGACCTGCTCGGGTGGCTCCGCCAGAGTAGCCACCTCTCCGTTGTGGTTGAGACTAGCGACTACCCGCTGCCCGGTTAAGTCCTGCGCCTGAGCGTCACCCGCCTTTAGGCTGGCAAGCTCAGCCTGACCAAAAGTAGCGTAAGTAGGACAATCAGGATTACCCTCACTGTCACCCGCCACCGGAATATCCGCCGCTACCCCTTCGAGGTAGCGGTTATCGCCCACCTGCATCTGACCGGAGACCAACTCTTTGGTTAGCAAACCGTTGGTAACAAAATAGGGGTTATTTTTGTCGGCGAGAGGATTAGTTAGTTCCATCCGGCTTTTATCAAAATATTGCACCAGCCGATTCCCAGAAGCCTCATCGTATAACTCCTGCTGGCTGGCAAAAGGAGCATCGCCCCACAGCCAAGGCCGATTAACCCGATGATCGGCGACAGCCCTATCGCTCTCTTCCCACACTTTTTTAAAAGCAGGGTTAGCAAAATCCTCGGCCCGTAAACTACGAGTCGAGGAAAACGTAACTACTAAGTTAGAAATTAGGAGAAAAATCAGGAGAAGACCACCGTGACGAAAACCTTTAAATTTCATCCTGCTCGTTATCATCATTGAGTTCTTCCGAAAAACTATCAGCCTCGTCATCATCACCATCATCATCGTTAGCTTCTAGGCTTTCGTTTTCATCAAAATTCTCATCCTCCTCTTCGTAGCCATAACGTAAGACAGCACTATCCTTGATATAGGCCCGGTAGCCTGTGGAAGTTGTTTTGGGAGGGAAGGAGAGACGACCACGCTGGCTTGGGGCTTGGAAAATTTCACGGAGAATAACCTTTAACGCTCGCTCGGTGACGCTAGTAACGGCAGCAACATAGCGATTGCCCGACTCAATAAACCGAATCAAGCGCAGGGCCAACTTTGGTTCAACCTGCCCCAAAACTTCGCCTTCTTCGTTCTTAACCAACAAAGTCTGGCTTTTAAGGTTTACTTCCAGCGTCACCGGATCACCCGCGGTCAGCCTTGCCAGCACTGGAACAGGGGCAAGGCGGATCAGGGAGGTTACACCCGTTTTGCCCGTCTCCTCAATGAAGGCACTTGGGGCCACCGCAGGCTTCTCGCGCGTGGTATGTGAGGCAGGTTTAGTTCCCGAGGTTGCAATCGCTTGTACTAAGCGTTGCAAATTTTTCTGGGCGATAGTGTTACCCGGATCACTTTTGACCGCCTGCTCATAGGCTTCTTTGGCTTCGGTAAAACGTTTTAATTCGAGATAGGCTTTGCCCAATCGGTTAAGGGTTTCGGAATCGTCAGGAAAGATTGCCAGCAACTCCCGATTGATATGAACGGCCTCTTCCCAACGTCCTGCCGCTGCCAGTCGGATGGCCGAATCTGATTTCTGACGCTTAATGCGATTTTTCTCATCAGGTTGATATTGGGTCACGCTATTCTCCCCATGTATTATCCCAGCATTATAATACTAGAATATTATTAATGAATAAAGAACTAAGAGGAATTTCCACCTGCCTTAGTTCTTACCCCCTCGGTTAAACTTTACTTCCGGTTCACCAGCATTAAAGGCACTGGTGCGCCCGGTTTCTCTTTCTCAACTATAGGCTGAAAGGTTTGCAAGGGCTTTGGCTCTGGAAGAGGTGAAGTGTTTGCTACCCGCCCCTGCAAGGACCATGGTCCGGCCCGTTCTATCGTAATATCCACCAATTTGCCTCTCCAATCTAGCCCCGCATATTCCGGCTCGGCTGGATTATCAAAGAAAACCGGTTTATTGGTGCGGCTGCGTCCAGCCCATTTACCTTTCTCACGCTTCTCCACCAAAATTTCTAGGTCTTTACCCACTAATGGAGTGCTATAACTTGCTGCAATTTGCTCCTGCAACTGCTCTACGGCTTGCAACCGTTCCCGCTTTACCGCCAGTGGCACGTTATCCTCGTAGCCCTCCGCCAAAGTACCGGGCCGAGGCGAATAGGCTGCGACATGCACCTCGTTAAAGCGAATCCGTTCCAATAATTCGTAGGTATGACGGAACTGCTCGTCGGTCTCACCGGAGAAGCCCACGATAATATCGGTCGAAAGTGAGACGTTTGGCACAGTTTCACGTACTGTTGCGGCCAACTTTTCGTAGAAGGCCACTGTGTAGGGACGCTTCATCGCCTTTAGGGTAGCATCGTCTCCCGCTTGCACAGGCAGATTGATATATTCACAAACTTTAGGTAGGTCGGCTACTGCCTTTATCATTTTATAGCTCATCATCTTGGGATGGCTGGTTAGGAAACGAATCCGCCACAGCCCTTCGATTTCATGAACGGCGGAGAGTAAATCGGCTAGATCAGGACGCTCCGGCAAGTCGTGACCATAAGCATCTACGGTCTGACCCAACAACGTCACCTCGCGCACCCCTTGAACCACATAGCCCTTGATCTCGTCCACCAACTCCACCAGAGGCCGACTCTGTTCCTTGCCCCGCCGCAGCGGCACAATACAATAAGAACAGGAGTAGTTGCACCCATAGATTACTGGCACAAAAGCGGTAACACCGATTTTCCCCTGAATAGAAGGCCAACCGGGTAGAAGTGGTTGCTCGGAGCGTTCGGGTAAAATTTCCACTAGACGCTGGGGATCAAGGGTATCAAAAAAGAGATCCACCATAGGGAAGCGTTTATAAAGTGCTGCTTTAGCCTCATCGTCAGGCGGAACCATGCAACCCGTAACGGCTACTACCAACGCAGGATTCTTCTTTTTAAGCGGAACCAATGAGCCAAGTTTGCCTTGGGCGCTCTCTTCAGCCCGTTGTCGTACACTACAGGTATTGAGCAAAACCAAATCGGCTTGCTCCAGCTTTTCGGTATAAATATAGCCTGTTTGCTCCAGTGCATTGCCGATACGGATCGAATCGGCGTGGTTCATTTGGCAACCAATTGTCCAAATATGGTACTGTTTCATTGTTAAACCCGGTCTTAATCGAACTTGAAGCTAATTGCCCCGGTAACTTTACACTAAATTTTTCGTGGGGTATTATACGTCAAACTATCTACTATTACAAGCTTCAAAAAGAGGTTTTACCTGAGAAGTGGTTAAGCAGGCGCGAAGCCCCGGGCTTCGCGCCCATACTTCTGGCGAAACATCTCAAGGTAATCTTCGCGCGGTGGACTAAAAACATCCAGTGCTAAAACAGGTTGATCGCTGGCAGGAGTAGCAGCATGAAGAGTACCACCCGGCGCAACATAAAAATCACCCGGCCCACAACGTTGCCCATCTTCAGGATTCATACTGTGCATATAAAAGATCATTTCGCCTTCCAAGACTGTACCGCATTGTTCGTGAGGATGGGAGTGCAAGGGTACGATGGAGCCGGGGGCAAAACTGACCACGCTAAACATAGCCTTTTCACCACTAATAAGCTGTAAGGTCACGCCCGGTGCCACCTCAATGCCAGGTATATCCGCCACCTTAAAAAACCCTGCGACAGCCTTCAAATTCGCTAATTTCGATAAGGCATCACTCATCCTCTTCCTCCTACCCTCTCCCCATCAATCGAAATAAAAGTCCAAGTAATTGCTCTGTAAAGGTAAATTTTTGCTTCTCTAACTGGAAGACCGGAAAATTAGTTTACCTCAATTTCCGGTCTATGCCACTAAAAAGGAAGTTACTTCTTTGAACTTACTTCTAAGGTCTTTACTACAATCTGGATGAAATCATCGGCATTCAGACTGGCTCCACCGACTAGCCCTCCATCTATATCGGGTTGAGACATAAATTCCTCGATATTTTTAGCCGTAACACTGCCACCATACTGGATGCGTACCTGCTCGGCCACTTCCTGAGTATAGAGTTCGGCTACTGTCTGGCGAATGAGGGCGCAAACTTCTTGAGCCATTGCTCCAGTTGCCGCAAGACCTGTGCCAATCGCCCAGATTGGCTCATAGGCCAGCACGATAGTAGGTATATCGGCAATGTCAATACCTGCTAAACCCTCCCGGACTTGTGCCGTCACAAAAGCGGAGGTCTCCTCCGCTTGGCGCTGGGCTAGATTTTCCCCCACCGCCATAATGGGACGAATGTCGTGCTTGAGTGCCGCTTTTACTTTTAGGTTCACCAGCTCATTAGTTTCACCAAAATAAGTGCGCCGTTCGCTGTGGCCTAAAATTACGTAATCGCATATCTCGCGCAACATTAGCGGAGAAATTTCGCCAGTATAGGCTCCGCTATTTTGGTGGTACATATTCTGGGCACCCAACCCAACCCCCGTATCTTCCAACAAGTCTAACACGGAATAGAGGGCCACGAAAGGCGGACAGAGGACGATTTCCACTCCTTCTATCGCATCAAGATCATCTATCATCTCATCCACTAATAGCAGAGATTCGTCCACCGTTTTATTCATCTTCCAATTACCAGCAATAATCGGTAGCCGTTTGAAACCACTATTTCCGTTTCCCCGGTTAATAAATGGCGTTGTCAATTGAACCATTCCTCCTATTTCAAGGCTTTTCTTAGCCTTCCTTATTTGGCCTACACCCTTATTTGGTCAGCACCTTTGCAAATTGAACATAAGGGCGGAGCCATCTTCTAAAAAATATTGCAGGATTCTGCTTTCCAAGTTCCAAAACTATTAGAATATTAACACACTAAGCAAGGTATTACTACCTACAATTTTACCTGTGGGTTGGATTTCCCCACAAGCCACTCCCCTTTAGGGGAGGTGGTTACTGACTCCACTAGAGTAGTATAGACCACCCGGCGTTTATCATAGCTGGCCGAAGCAGAGATAAACGAGCCAGTACAGGTAACTAGGTTCAAGTTGGGTTGGTCACTCTCGCCAAAGATTCGCTCCATCGGATAATTGTTGAGCGGGTAGACCGCCGACTCGGTTACCCGGAAACTCAGTTTAGTGCCTAGACTGGTATAAACATAGACCATATCGCCGGGTTTTAATTTACCCAAATTCCAGAAGACCACTGGCCCAATCCCATACCAATCCAAGTGTCCATCTATGACCGCATTGCCCACTTCGCCCGGTCGGGTTCCGGTGCGAAACCAGCCTACATTTCGAGGATTGAGTGGTACATCCACCGTACCATCGCTCTTCTGCCCGACATATTCAATCAGGGTATCCACTTGGATAGCTGGAATAGAAAGGCGAAGGGAGGGCTGGGTAAAAGGGGGTGCTTCACCGGGTTTGGGATTAGCCTTACTATAACGCCAATCATAGTAATGACGACCCACATTCCCCATCTCCACTTGGAACGCCACTGCATTGGAGGGGGTATAAGTTAGCACCCGCCGCTCGAAAAGCTGCACCAAAACCTCTTTTTCTACTCCGGCTACGATAGAGTGAGTCCAGTAAGCTTCGGTAAGAGGCAAACCAAAGCTAAAGAGCCACTCTTCAATCTTGGCGTTGACCAACTTGCGGTCTACCGTCACTGGCCCCTGTAAATTCAGGAATTGCCATAAGACCCTTGGAATATTATGTTTAAGTTGGGTATCATAGTAAGCAGAAGCAGTTTCAGGATAACGCGCGGCTAAGGTGGGGTCATTATCTACTTTGCCCTTGCGATTAAGCCAGCTAGTAACAGGGTTGGCTTGTGGTGAAGTTGGTCCGGTGAGGTTGCCAAAAGTGGCATAGGTAGGTGAAAGGGGATTTTCGCCCGAACCATCGCCCGAAACCGGAATTTCGGCAGGTAGTTTAGCCTGAAATTCATTATCGCCAGTCTGAAGCTGACCTGTAACCAGTTCTTTGACCAGCAACCCGTTAGTAACATACCATTTGCTGTTGCGATCAGCCGCCGGATTAGAAATTTCCATTCGGCTCTTATCATAGTAAGAGACCTGCCTAAGACCAGCGGTAGAATTGGTATATTCCTCATCCAAAAGAGCAAAAGTGGCTGGCCCCCAATACCAAGAGCGTTGTACTGCGCCAATTGCCACCGGATAATCGGTGCGTTCCCAAACCTGTAAAAAAGGCCAACCAGAGGTGGAAGCCGCTTTTACTTCCGGGGCCGTCCCGAATAAGGCCAGGAAGAGAATTAGCCCTTGTAATAAGCCTAAGCTTAGACTGATCTGTTTCTGTTGCATTGCATTTTCCTTAGCTTAGCCCCAGCGAATAATAGCTGCACCACAACTAAAGCCGCCACCAAACCCGGCTATAGCTACACGCATACCCGAACGCAACCGACCCTCTTGCTGGGCATCATAGAGAGCGATTGGAACAGAGGCGGCACTAGTATTGCCATAACGCTGTAGATTTTGGTAGACCTTGTAATCGGGCAAGCCTAGCCGCCGCTGGACAGCTTCGATAATACGGGCATTAGCTTGGTGGGCTACCATTAGGTCTAATTCGGAAAGTTTTAGATCGGCGCGTTCGGCAGCTAACAAACAGGCATCGGACATACCCCGCACCGCCGCTTTAAAAACTTCCGAACCGTTCATCTGGATAAAGTGGAGGCGTTGGCGTACCGTCTCTTCGGTGGTAGGGGAGTGTGAGCCACCGCCGGGAATTATCAAGGCACTCGCTTTGGAGCCATCATTTGCCAATACTACCGACTCGATTGCGCCACCGACTTCAGCCGGGCCACGCACAGCCCGTACTACGGCTGCTCCAGCACCATCGCCAAAGAGAATACAGGTGGAACGATCCTCCCAGTCTACCACCCGTGACATTGTTTCCGAGCCGATTACTAGGATATTTTCGGCCATACCACTGATTATATAAGCTCGCGCCACGCTTAGGGCATAGATGAACCCGGCGCAGGCCGCTTCTAGGTCAAACCCGGCGGCACGGGTGGCACCTAGAGCATGTTGAAGCAAACTGGCCGTGCTAGGGAAGGGATGCTCAGGGGTTAGGGTAGCACAAATAATCAGATCAACCTTGGCTGCACTCAAGTTGGCGACGGTCAAAGCCTGACGTGAGGCTTCGAGAGCCATAGTAAAGGTGGTCTCTTTTGGTGCAGCAATCCGGCGTTCACAAATGCCAGTACGCTGTACAATCCATTCTGCGCTAGTATCTAGCATTTGTTCTAGCTCTTGATTGGTGAGCCTCTTTTCAGGTAAATAAACTCCTAAGCCCGTTATAGCTGCTCGGAGTGTCGAATTATTAGCGTTCAAGCTTTCAACCTCACCGCTTTTCTTAAAAGTCTTAACAGGGTCGAACCGTTCTATGGTGGCTTTAACTTATAGAGCAGCCTCTTCCTGACTTAATTATAATCGGCAAAGCACCAAGTTACAACCTTTTTGATTAAAGAAAAGTTTAAAATTTTCGTGACCCTAGTTACTTTGACAAAAAAATGACCTCATTAAAAATCTCGCGGTAGATGGCCCGGACAATTTGGCTCTGCTCCTCGCCACTGGCAGCGTAGTTATCCATACCGGGTGCGGAGTTAATTTCAAGGATACTATATTCAGCTGTAGGGTCTTCTATATCCGCGCAGGCCAAGTCCACGCCACAGAAGAGTAGTCCCATATCGTGAGCCAGCCGAATAGCTAAATCCTTCCAGTGTGAGTGAATCCGACTGGTGTAATCTTCGGATTCACCACCCAAAGAGAGATTGGAGGCCGCGTAAACCTGAAATGAGCTACCTTCAGGTAGGATGGTATCAAGGGTATAGCCAAATAGAGCCGCCTGTTTAAAAATTCTCGGATCATCCAGTTGAATAAGTACCTCTCTGCCCCGTTTAACAAAACTCTCTTGACGGTCTAAAAGTAATTCTCGGATGGTTTTCAGTCCATCGCCCAACACTACTAGTGGCTTACGCAGATAGCAGGAGACCACTTTCTCATTCAAGACCACCACCCGATAATCTGGAAAATTAATGGCCTTTTCTACAATCAGCACCCGAAACCCCTGCTGTTGATAGAGTTCCAGTACCTCCTGTGTATCCTGATCGTTGAAACACTTACTCACCCCCTTGCCCTGTGACCCAGCATTAGGCTTAATAAAGCAGGGATAACCGATTTGTTGGTTGATATAAGTCGGGATTTGAGCGATTTCGGCGTAATCCATAAAGCCATAGCGCGACAAGTTGCGGTCAATTTCGACCAGATAGTCTGGTAAAATAAAGGTTTTTGCCTCAGGCGTGGGGTAATTCAACTGTTGCAGGAAATATTTAGTATAGCCTTTATCCCTAGCAATTTCAGAAGAAGTAGTAAAGTTAATGTTAAGGGTCTTCCCTCTTATGAACCGTACTCTACCGTTGTTATGGACGAGACGTGCGACATAGCCATATTGTGGCTCTATATCCAGAGAGGCTAAATTAGGAAGTTCACCTGCAAGATAGAGTTCCAAGATCAGCCGAGTAATAAATGGATAATGCGGTTGCGAATTGGGCAGTTTATTCAGCAAAATTTCGGTTGAAATAGACATAGCGACCTTTCACAATCTAAATTGGTAGGCTAAGAAAAGAGTTACTGCTAAATTACTTAGATTTTACCACAAATTCAAGACCTGTTTCCTATTGCTTTTTCGCGGTTACCCCACTAGTCTAAGTTGGGACAGAAGAGCGTGTGGTATAATTAAGGGTAAATTAGTAGCAAACTAAGAAGAGGCACAGGAGGTTTTATGGCAAAAGATAACATTTCTACCCGACTAGAGCAGTTTAAGGAACCGATACAACCCACGATTGAGGGCCAAGAGGAATTGGCCTGTGCGCTCTGCTACCGTTCTTTTCCGGCAAAAGAGTTGATGGTAGCCTCTAAGGAGCGGTTCAACTTTGAGGCAGCAGTAGTGGTTTGTCCTGATTGCTTGGAACAGCTACAAGTAGAGATGAAAGAGAAGAGTGGTGGCGCAGATCTAGTGCTGGCTTTGATCTGGGGGGTGCTAGGCTTATTGATAGTGACTGTGCCATTAAGCCTGATGATTTGGTTCAATTACACTTGGCCGGATCGGGAACTCTGGCTCTGGTTAGGTTGTTACTTAGCCTTCCTACCAGGTTTTGTGATTGGGCGGGCGGTCTATTATGGTTCTGGCAGCAAACATAGCCTAAAGCAACAACTATTGGCTGTCGTCCTAACCCTAGTTTGTACCCAATTAATTACTTATGTTGCTAAGCAAGCCGCGATTAATTTTGAGATGGATATTATATACAAGAACGGCCATGCGGTGGAACTACTCAACCCTTTCTCCTACTTCTTTAACTTCTTTTTGGACTCAATCCTCAACTTCAAAACGTCGCAGTTGGCTTTAGCCGGGATAGTTTTTGGCCTCTTGATCGGCCTAGTAGTAGCGTGGTTAGCTAGTGCCGGTCCACAACTCTTTACGCGGCCCTTTGTTACTCCAATATCTAAAAAAAATAACAGTGGGAAAAAGTAAAATCTTCGGGGTAGGGGTGTATTGCATACGCCCAATGTGAAACCAGTTTTGGGTTTATTCAATAAACCCCTACCAATTGAAAAGATACAGTAAAATCGAGCGGAGAAATCTCTCCGATTGTAGGGAACCAGTTATGCACACACTCTATAGCTCACTCGCTTCAATCCAAGCCAATGAAACAGAAGAAGAAATTAATCGGGGAATAATAGAACTTTTAGAAAACAATCCCCAACCTTTCCTAGCCGTAGCTCTCAGTGGGCAAATCCTCTTCTTAAACCAAGAGGCCGCCCACCTCTTTCACTTAAACCGGAAGACCACCCTCGGTCAAAATCTGTGGGCGGTTTTTCCAAGTCTGGTAGATTCGGCCTTTTATTCAATTTATCAGCAGGCTTTGGAAAACCAAGCCCCACAGCAAGGTGAGGAATTTTTTACTGCTCTAAGTAGTTGGTTTGAAGTTAAAATTTGCCCTACCGAAAAAGGAGTGGCAATCTATTTTCAAAATATTACCCAACAGAAAGAGGCGGAAGAGCGAGCCAGACGCTTAGCCACTGAGCTAGAAATTGTTCAGCAGAAACTTTCAGAGGAGATCTTTGATCGCACTCTGCTAAAGGCCCGATTTAAAGTAGTCGAAAAGAAATATCAGACCCTCTTCAAATATTATCCCTTGGGTATCACAGTTACCAATGAAGCGGGACAAATCATTGAAGCTAACCCCGCCGCCGAAAAGATACTAGGGCTTTCTATAAATATCCCACTGCAAAGAATCCTTGACGAGCGAAAGTGGCACATTATTCGTCGGGATGGAACCCCGATGCCTCTGGAGGAATTTGCTGATGTAAGGGCTTTAAGCCGTCGAGAAACCGTTCCTGAAGTAATAATGGGTATTGTGAAGGAGTCGGCGGTATCAGAATCTCAGGAACCAAACCAAACTACTTGGCTCAGCGTAACCGCTGCCCCGCTTCCCATTGATGGCTATGGCGTAGTGATTGCCTATAGAGATGTAACTGACCAAGTAGTCTCTCAACAAACCTTGCAAAAGAGCGAGAAGAGGTATCGTACCTTAGTAGAAAATTTTCCTAATGGAGCGGTCTTTCTTTTCGACCTAGAAGGACGCTGTCTGAGTGCAGAGGGAACCGCATTAGCCGAATCTGCCTATTTAAAGCAGCAGTTACTTGGTAAAACAGTTAGGGAAGCTTATCCCTCAAAAACCGGAGAGCAAATGGAGAGCCTCTATCGGCGAACGTTGGCTGGTGAAAAGTTGACAACCGAAATGAATTTCGCCGACCGTATTTATCAAACTTACCTAACACCGATAAGCGATGCAGATGGCAAAATCTTCGCCGGAATGATAATGACCCACGATATTACCGAGCGTAAAGCGCTAGAGAACCACCTCTATCGCCAAAATAAATATTTATCGGCCCTCTACGAAACCACCCTGCAACTAGTCAACCACCTTGAAATTGAAGATGTTTTGAAAAGGATCGTCAGCACTGCCGCCACGATGCTAGAATCCAATCACTGTTCTATAATGCTCTTAAACACTGCTAAATCGGCCATGGTACTACGAGCAAGCTTTGGTGTAAAGAAAGCGGCGGTTGGCACTGAGTTTAGGCGAGGCGAAGGTCTAGCCGGACAGGTCTGGGAGGCCGGGCAAGCACTAAATTTGCACCATTATCATGAGCAAATTAGAGTTAAACCAACTTATATTACCCCCGAAAATTTGCCAGCTTACGCTGCTGTTGGTATTCCGCTCCGAAATAAAGATGGCTTAGTTGGGGTCTTAGTTTTAACCTACCACGACCCTAGCCGCTCTTTTGCCCTAGAAGAGATGGAAATTTTGGAGCGACTGGCCCAATTGGTAGCCCTAGCCCTAGAAAATGCTCAACTTTATACTGCGGTGCAACAGGAATTGACCGAACGCAAACGAGCCGAGGTCGCTTTGCGCCAAAGTGAAAAACGAAGGGAAGTGCTGGTAGAGGTACTACGCGAAAGCGAAGAATTGTACCGCGCCTTCTTTGAGCAGTCTGCTATTGGCGTAGCCCGAATCAATAGTCAAGGTTACATCTTGAAGGCTAATCCGGCTTACCATCGTATCTTAGGTTACGATGAGAGTAGTAACGAAACCGCCGAAGGGTTACATTTTACCGAGTTCTCTTTACCTGAAAATACCGCCCAAGAACGAGAGCGTTTCAAGGAGTTACAAAAAATAACACTTAGACAACAACTATTTGAATTTGAACCTTTATGTATCCGTAAAGACGGTCGCCAAATCTGCTGTCACTTTTCTATTACTCCGGTACGCGATAAGCAAGGTCAATTGCTCTATGTCATATTGATGGTGCAGGATATAACCGCCCGAAAAGAGGCGGAAACCCAACTAAAAGCCTCCTTAACCGAAAAAGAGGTCTTATTACGCGAGATTCACCACCGGGTAAAAAACAATTTACAAATTATTTCCAGCCTACTCAAAATGCAAGGCAAGCTAGTACAGGATAGCTTAGTACTGGCAGTCTTAGAGGAATGTCAGCAGAGAGTGCGTTCTATAGCCCTTATTCACGAAAAGCTTTATCAATCCAATAATTTGGCTCAGATAGACCTAGGCGCATATCTAAAAAGCCTTAGTACCCAATTGTTTCGGACTTATCGGCTAGGAAAAGGGAGCTTAGCTCAACTCAAGGTTAACCAACCGACATTCCCTATATTTCTCGATATTTATCAAGCACTTCCATGTGGGCTTATCCTTAACGAACTGATAACCAATGCTCTCAAGTATGCCTTCCCCGAAGAGGCAGGGTTGTCAGAGGAGGGGGAGATTTCAATTAATTTGGAGGCATTTGCAGGTCAAGAATCGGGAGGAGTGCAAGTAATTCTTACCGTGAGAGACAATGGTATTGGCTTACCACCCGCTTTTGATTTTGCCAGTAGCAAGACGCTGGGCTTACAACTAATGCAGATGTTTTCCCTTCAGTTACAGGGTATCACCGAAATAGAAAGTAGACCTAGACAAGGCACCTGCTTTAAGTTGGCTTTCCAAATAAAAAACACCAATTAATTATTTAACGTAGAAATAAAATTGACTTTATATCGCCAAGAAAAGAGTTAGGAATTTCTATGAAGCAGGCCAGTATACTGATAGTAGAAGATGAGGTGCTAGTAGCTAACGATATTGCCACTACTTTAGAAGAGCTAGGCTATCGAGTTTCTGGTATGGCTACCAGCGGGGAAGAGGCTCTCCGGTTGGCAGAAAAGCACAAGGTTAACCTTGTGCTGATGGACATTCGTTTAGCGGGTAAACTGGATGGAATTGAAGCCGCCGAAGAGATGCGTAACCGTTTTGAATTGCCAGTCGTCTACCTGACAGCCCATAACGATAAGCAGACTATCGAACGCGCTAAAATTACTATTCCTTATAGCTATATCCTCAAACCGTTTGAGGAGCGCGAGCTACACGTCGCAATTGAGATGGCTCTCTACCGACACCAAGCGGAAGCACGGCTTAAAGCTCAAGCCGAAGAATTAGAAAAGGCCCACCGCCTAGAAGCCCTAGCTGAACTGGCCCGGGGCTTTGCCCATGAACTCAACAATATCCTAACCATTATCTCTGGCAACCTTTTCCTAATAGAGTTAGCCGCTGAGCAAGATTCCGAAATAAAACAGAGTTCCCAAGAGGCCGAGGAAGCCGTTAAACGGGCTAAAAAACTGGCTCACCGCCTCCTAACCTTTGCTGGAGATGGTGAACCAGTAAGGATAGAATTAAAGCTAGATAAACTGGTTCAAGAAGTGTCTAAAACTCTTTTGGTAGGCAGTGGCGTAGAACTTCAAATGGTAATGCCCGAAAATTTATGGGCGATAGAGGCAGATTGGGAGCAGCTTTATCAGGTAATCCAACACTTAGTACGTAATGCTTTGGAGGCCATGCCACAAGGAGGCAAGCTGAAAATTAAAGCCGAAAATTTTAACTTTCCTACACCGGCTGACCGTGAAGACAAGGAGAAGAGAATCTTCTCTCCAGGTCGGTATTTGAAACTTACAATAGCCGATGAAGGAAAAGGTATTCTACCGGAACACCTACCTAAGATTTTTGATCCTTACTTTAGTACCAAAGCCGAACGAACCACCGAACGTTCCACCAAGAGCAATGGCCTTGGCTTGGCAATCAGCTATGCCATTATCAAAAAGCACCAAGGGTATATCGAGGTTAGCTCAGAACAGGGGAAAGGCGCCAAATTTACGCTCTACTTACCAGTCACTTGGCAGTTGCCGGATTTGCCAGCAGAAGACCCTAACCCCGCTCTTGTACCCATACCACCCTCTTCTGCTCCAACAAAGCCACGTATATTAGTAATGGACGACGAGGCATTCATTCGAAGGCTTGTCGTTCGGATGCTTACCGGGGCAGGTTATCAGGTAGAAGTAACCTCTAGTGGAGCCGAAACGGTCGAGCGTTATCAAGAAGCGGCCCGGAACGGAGAACCCTTTGGCTTGGTAATTTTAGACCTGACTGTATCGCAGGGCATGGGTGGTAAAGAGACTATCGAGCAACTTAGACAAATAGATAGTCGGGTAAATGCTATCGTTTCGAGTGGTTATGCCAATGACCCCATCTTAGCAAATTACCGTCAGTATGGCTTCAAAGGACGCTTGCCCAAACCCTACCGCTTGGAAGACTTATTAGCCGTAATTCAGGAAATAGGGTAAACCCGCTAAAATTTCGACAATAGGCAATACGGGTGCTATAATTAACTTACCATTAGTTGCCACTTTTTGCTTATGAGCGGGGGTTTAAGGAAAAGGAGATTGTAATTCGATTGTCGAACGTCCCACACGAACGGGCCGGAGGTAAAGAGAACCAGAATCAGATGATCCAACTCTCAATTGTCGTACCCATTTACAACGAGGAAAAGCGCATTAACCCCACTATTCAAAAGTTGTTGGCCTATTTAGCTAAGCAATCCTATTCACGCGAAATCGTGCTGGTGGATGATGGTAGCCTAGACCGAGGAATTGAAGTAGCCACCAAAGAATTAGAGGGTAGCGGTGAGATCTATCGGGTAATTAGCTATGGTGAAAACCGGGGTAAAGGTTACGCCCTTATGCGGGGTATGACCGAAAGCAAGGGCGACTACGTTCTCTTTACCGATGCGGATCTTTCCACCCCCATTGAAGAACTAGATCAAATGTGGCACTGGTTTGAGCAAGGTTTTGATATTGTACAAGGCTCCCGCAAAATGCCGGGTGCCAAGGTAGAGCTTCACCAGCCTTGGCTGCGCGAAAATATGGGTAAGGTCTTTACTGCACTAAGTAATCTGCTAGTCGAGGTAAAGGTGAGCGATGTCACCTGTGGCTTCAAATGTTATCGGGGAGCGGTAGCACGTCACCTCTATGGGTTGCAACGCATCTACGATTGGAGTTTTGATGCCGAGGTAATTCATATTGCTCGTCACCAAAATTTCCAGCTGAAAGAAGTGCCTGTACGTTGGCACGATGAGCGCGGCACTAAAGTGCATCTGGTTCGGGATACTATCCGTTCCCTCCAAGGCTTGCTTAACATCCGGCTCAACAATTGGCGCGGCCTTTACAACGCCCCTCTTAATAATCAGGCTTATCCGATAGAACAAGTCACCCGTAAAAGTTAACCGAATTAGCCAAATTTTGTATCATCTCAATAATTCGGGGTAGGGGCGTATTGCATACGCCCGAAACGTACTGGGCGCATGCAATGCGCCCCTACAAATTGAGAAGGTACCAAATTTTTTTAATTGCTCACTTCATTCAGAAGCCCCGTTTTTACATTATAAACAAACCCCCGTACTATCAACTGTGCGGGAATCCAAGGATGGGATCTCAACCGCTGCATCTGAGTACGCACATTTTGGTCGAGATTACTAAAGGTGTGAAAATGGGAGGGCGTTACAGTAGCCGTCCCTGAAAGCTGTTGGAGTTTGCTAATCAATTCTTTTTCCTTAAATTTGAGCATACCACAATCGGTGTGGTTGATAATCATAATCTCCTGCACCCCAAGAAAATGATGCGAGACTATCAGGGAGCGTAACGCATCCTCGGTAATAATACCTCCAGCGTTACGAATTATATTAGCGTCTCCATTTTTTAAACCCAGCACTTCTTCCACATTGATTCGATAATCCATACAGGCTACTATTGCCAGTCGGCGGGCAGGACGAAGCGGAAGTTCCCGTGCTGCATAATGTTCCACAAATTTTGTGTTCGCTTGGAGAACTTCATCTATCACGCTCATACAAACCTCTTCTATCCTTAGACACAAACATGTATTATTTCAAAATTTCGGGGTCTAGTTGCTAAACTCTTCTTTTTTATCCCTCTCGAATCTCTTTTCAAGATGTGCATCTAATAAGGACTTATGGGTATCAAGCCATTCAACACAAGTTTTAAGCTGGCTTTGTTCCAATTCTGTTATTTCTTCTTCCCGGAAGTGGGCTAATTTGTTACGAGTAGTGCGTACACCCTCTAACATATTCCTAATTTCATTTTGATTAGTGGTAAAAACTGATTTGTACAATTCCCAACACTTTTCATTTAAAAACATATCAATATAGTTATTAAGATTCAAGTCTTTGAGAAAATTCAAAGGTTTTTCCCTACCACCACTGACCTTATCAAAAGCCTCTTTTACTCTGTCAGGATTTAATTTTGCCACGGTTGCCAAATACTTCTTGAGGTAATCGCTAAGGGCAGTTTCAAAACGCTGGAGCAAAATACTACTGGTATTGTAAGATTCGATAATTTCGTCCTTTGGTTCCTTAATACTGCTATCCGTTTGCTCTATTAAAGTTCCCGCATCATTATTCCCACGTGTAACCTCTTGAGATACCGTCGTTACTTGGGAACCGCGCAAGAAATTCCCAAAGGCTTGGTCTATTAGAGTCTTTTCTACTTCTCCAACACTATTAGTTAATAATTTCAAATAGTGCTGTAACCCCATCTCAAATTGGGCTTTCTTAATGCGATTAGGTGAAGCTAGTTCATCAGTTAGCTTTTGCCGAGCCTGCTCATCAATTGAGCCATCTGGGTTCTTGAAACGGGTGGTAATATACCTCTTTAAAGTATCTTCAATATCCCGTGCATACATCAGATCTTCTGACTTACGCCGGAAATATTCAGTGGTATCATAACTAGTTACAATGTGTAATAATTCATTAGAATCACCTACTATAAGGGCTGCACCACGATCCCGAATGCCCTCCATTATTTCAAACAAGTCATCATCTTCGCGGTATAGTCGGTTGACTTTGGACATCGCATTAGCTACAGTCAGCGGCGTTTCCTTGACATTTACCCCAAAGCTAAAGAAAGCTTTTATAATGGAGTCGTTAGTTATCAGGTAGAATTGTCGGGTGCGTGAATCAAAAACGGGGAGTTGGCTGAAATTGTACTGAATCATACGAGCTACTACATCCTTAATTAACTCCTCCGGTCGGGTAGTTACGGGTTGACTAAGGCGTGACATAAGATGCTTGACCTGATATGGCATAATAGCTCTACTCTTTCTTTAGTAATTAATTACTGGATCTCCCGGGTTATCAGGTCGCGTGGTGCAGGCTGTCCGCGTGACATAGTTCGTTTAGTGATACCTAGCAAACTGGAAAGACTAGGCGTAGAATCACCTTTGCCCAACTTTTCCCATTTCAAGAAAGCGTTCAGGTCGCTATTGAAAGTGTCTTTCAACATCGGTTCGGTAAATACGGAGTCTTCCGTTCCTTGGGTCATATACTCATCTATCACTTCCAAGGCTGTATTCAAAAGAGCTTCTTTGGCAGCTTCTCTGCTCGGCTTGAAAATATTGAGTATTGCTCTAGTCAGATCTTTTAACTCATTTGGTCGGTTTGCTCGGATCATCACATCCCGCAACAGATCCATTACAACCATATAGAATAGATAGCGAGTCAGGCGACGGCTAATTTTCTCAGAGCGCCTTCCAAATTTAAAGGTATTGGTGGCACTTCTTAGTAAATAAGCGGCATAAAGATCTTCTACTCCAAAAGGTTCATCACTGGTTTCGACTATTTTCTTGTAGAGTCTGCCATTAGGTACAAATGCCTGATTACTACCAAAGGCTTCGCCTGCCTCACGCATCCAACCCGCCCCATAAATTTTGATCAGGTCAAAAGCGTTGACCCACTTGGTAAACTGGTGTTGACGCGGATTTTGCCTTTGGGAAGCCCTCTGTGAATCCCAACCGCCACGTTGTATCTCCAAGAAAATATCGTATTGGTCGGTCATTTCGCGCTTCCAACGCTGAAAGTCATTCTCCAAAGTTAGAAAGTCTTTTTCACTGACGGCGTTCTGACTATTGGTGTACCGGGTTATAGCCTGTAAGAGATCTTCCCTTTTTGCTCCAACCTTGACTATTTTTAAGACTGCCGCACCTTGCTCAGTGTTATTTCGCCAATTTTCCAGTTCTGGATCAGTGCCGTTCCCTCCTGACTCTAACCGCTGATGGAAAACATCCCAGATAGTTCGGGTAGTCTGACACCCATTTACCACGTAAGGATCTATTAAATCATAAAGGCCATTGTCTTTATCAGTTTCATCAAAACCGGTCACTACAATGGTAATACCGTTGTTATATAAACCGAACAGTTCAGGAACATTTTGCAGCGTTTGCTGCATCGCTTTGTTGACGCGCTTGCGGCTACCCAAAAAGCGACGCACATTCTTTTCGTAAAGTCTGTCTAAATCTTGGGTTTGGTTGCGGTAGTTTTTCAAAAATTCATACAAGTTAAGCAGAGGGATCGAACCCACCAGCAGATCCTTACCTGAGTTGACCAATTTTGCCTTCATTGGAATATGCAAAGCATTGACCCCCGACCCCTCACCTTCTTGAATTTGACTATAAATGGTCCCAATGGAGATAGTTTCCACATCGAAAATTTGACCAATTCGTCCGCGTCCCATGTTGCGAACGTCTTCTAATACCCGCAACTGTAGGGGGGTCAAAGCTGACTCAGTAGCAAAGACCAAGACAATCTGATCGCGTTCTCCTGCCCTACGGCGGTATTGGTTAAGCCGCTCTAGCAAATTTTCCGAAAGAGAGGTGAGCCTTGAACGTTGTCCGCTGAGCGTTTCGATTACCTTCTGACCCTCCTCCAACAAAGTATTAGTACCTTGGAAGGCTTTGCCATATTTACTTTGCACTAGATACCATGTATCTCCAGAGGTCGTACCACTCTCCGGGTCAGGCTCGGCTCGATCAAGGAAAGCGATGTCAATCCCACCATCTCCAGTACCATCACAATAAACAAGGTCTTCAGATGGCTCGCTAATATCTCGCCATTGAGTAAAGAGTTTTTGGGCAAAACGATGGCCTAGTTCGGTGGTACTTGGGTTTCCAGCCCTGACCTCCTCCAACCATTGTTCACGAAATGCTTCAAAAGTAACTCTGGTCTCAACACTCGTCATAGTTTTGCCTCGTTTTCCAAGTTATTTTCCCGCTAGTAGCCCGATTCTCCATACGTGGTTCATAGGTTTTATACACCATTACTAATATTGGTAATTACACTTACAGTAATACCACACTATCTTAATAAATTATATCTTAGGGCTTACCGAACGTCAATTCCTTTCTCATAGGTTTGTGGGAAAAGAATCTGCCCTTTGATTAGTTAGTAAGAGCTACTTCTTGGCGACGGAATTGGCTCATATATAAGTCGTAGAAGATACCTTGTGCTTCCAAGAGTTGCTCAAAGCTACCCTCTTCTACAATTTCGCCGTTTTGCAGCACTAGAATCTGATCGGCGTGTTTGATGGTACTCAAGCGGTGAGCTACCACAAAGCTAGTGCGACCCTCTAGCAATTTTTCTAATGCGGCTTGAATTAGACGCTCGGTGCGGGTATCTACGCTGGAAGTGGCCTCGTCCAAGATTAGGATGCGTGGGTTGGCTAAGGCGGCTCTGGCAATGGCAATCAATTGGCGTTGACCTTGGCTTAATCCTCGCCCGCGTTCCCCTAGCACGGTCTGATAATTTTGGGATAGCCGCTCGATGAAAACATCGGCCCTAGCTAACTTGGCCGCTGCGATAACTTCCTCATCGGTGGCCCCCGGTCGCCCGAAACGGATATTATTCATCACCGTATCGCTGAAGAGAAAAGAATCCTGAAGCACGATGCCCATCTGCTGCCGCAAGCTGGCTTCGGTCACATCCCGCACATCTTGACCATCCACCATTACCGCTCCGCCTGAGACATCGTAAAAGCGTGGAATGAGGTTGATAATCGTAGTTTTACCGGCTCCAGTCGGGCCTACGATAGCAATAGTCTGGCCGGGTTTGGCTTTGAAACTGACTCCCCGTAGCACTGGCTCGCCGCTTTTGTATTCGGCCCAAACTTTATCAAAGATAACTTCGCCCTTGATGGGTGGTATCGGCTTGGCCCCGGGTTTATCCTGAATATCGGGAACGACATCTAGCAGATTGAAGATGCGCTCTGCTCCGGCAACCGCACTCTGAATATTGCCCCAGAGTACCCCAATTTGCTGAACTGGTTGGGTAAGGCGTTGTACATAGTTTAAGAAGGTGATGACCAGACCAAGCGAAAGAACCGTCCCGAATAAATCTTGACCATTTAGCAAGAGTAGACCGCCCACGCCTATCACTAGGGCCATCGCCACATAGCCCAATCCTTCTAGAGTAGGGGCTAAGGCACTGGTAAAGGCTACTGCCCTAACGTTGGCATCTCGGTTAGAGGCATTTGTGGTCCTAAAGGATGCTATATTCTCCCCTTCGCGACTAAAGGCTTGTACCTCGCGCACCCCAGAAATACTCTGCTGCAACTCGGCATTGACACTACCCATCTGGATACGGCTCCGTCGAAAAGCTTTGCGAGCTTGGCCCGAAAACCAATTAGTAGAAAGTACCATTAGTGGGATTACCGCTAGGCTAATTAGAGCAAAAGGAATACTTCGGGTTAGCATATTAAAAATGATCCAGACTATCAGTAGGATACCACTGACCACATTGACTAGGGCAAAACTAAGGGCTTGTTGGAGCGTCTCCGTGTCATTGGTGATTCGGCTCATCAAATCACCGGCTTCATTCTTAGAATAGTAGCTAAGCGAAAGTCGGTGCAGGTGTTTAAACAAGGCTATCCGAATGGCTCTCAGAACGTGCTGCCCAATCCAGTTCATCCCGATAAAGGTCAAACCGTTTGTGATAGCCCCCAAGACAAAAAGCCCCACCAATAGTAGCACCAGTCCTCCCAACCCGGCTACCCTATCACTGGTGGAGAGATTCGCTGCGTTAGGGTCATACCAACAATTTCGAACGGCGGCTCCGCCCGGCGAGCCACTTGACATAATAGGAGTTAGGTAGCAATCCACCGCCTGCCCAGTTAAATCCGGGGCCAGTACCTGCGTCCAAGTTGAGATCAGAATCAGTCCTAAAATACCCAACAAAATCATCCAATAGGGCCGGATATATCGGACAAAGCGTTTTAAGGTTGCCCCAGTCTTCTCCGATTTTAATACTTCGCGTTCCAGCATACCGCGATGAACACCAAACATGTTATACCTCCGTCAGTTGATTTGTTGGATGCTGCTCTGCCAGTTGATTTGTCAGTTGGACATCTTCCACCAACTGTGATTGATAAATTTGGGCGTAAATCTCGCTCTCCTCCATCAATTCTTCGTGAGTACCTCGCGCCACCACTGCTCCCCGTTCCAGTACCAAAATTAAATCGGCGTTGAGTACAGTACTGATGCGTTGCGCGATGACAAAACTAGTGCGGTTCTTCATCAGGAGGTTAAGTGCTTGCTGAATCTTATATTCGGTCACTAAATCTACGCTGCTGGTGGAATCGTCCAACACTAGTAAATGCGGGTTGAGCAACAAAGCCCGAGCAATTGCAATCCGCTGTTTTTGTCCGCCGCTCAGGGTGGAGCCTTGCTCTCCGACAGGTGTATCGTAACCTTGGGGAAACTCCATAATAAAATCATGGGCAGAGGCCGCCTTAGCTGCCGCGATTACCTCTTCTTGGGTAGCGTCGGTGCGCCCAAAGGCGATATTATCCCGAATAGTGCCAGTAAAGAGATTGGTCTCCTGCAATACAATACCGATCTGTTTTCGCAGCGAATCGAGCGTTACCTCGCGCAAATCGTGACCATCTATCAAGACCTGCCCTTTAGTGGGGTCGTAAAAGCGGGGCAAGAGGTTGATAATCGTAGTTTTGCCACTGCCCGTAGCCCCAAGTAAAGCGATGCTCTGCCCAGGCTTAGCCTCAAAGCTTACGTCGCTTAAAACAGGTTGAGTACTACCCGGATAGCTAAAGGTGACGTTGCGAAACTCGACGTGACCCATGATGGAGGGTAGGGTAGTTGCGCCGGGTTGGTCTACCACATCACTTTTAGCGTCCACAATTTCAAAGATACGCGCGGCAGAGGCCACCGCCTGAGCCATTTGGCTTATAATCATACCAAGTTGAGCCATCGGGAAAAAGATAAAGGCTAGATAGAGGCTAAATTGTTGCCATTGTCCGATAGTCAGTGTTTTTTCCACAATCTGTGAGCCACCCATAAAGAGTACCAAGCCTTGCCCCAAGTTCGCAATTAAAAAGATCATGGGGAAGAGAAAGGTGAAGACTCGCGCTACTTTGATTTGCTGCTGCATCAACTCTCCGGCGGCCTGCTCAAATTTTAGATCTTCTTCTGGTTCACGGGCAAAAGCCTTGACCACTTTGACTCCGGCTAAGTTTTCCTGAAGAAGGGTGTTGAGAGCCGACAGCCTTTTTTGCACTACTGAAAATAGGGGCCGGGAGACTGCTCCAAAGACTACAAAGAGGATCATTGAGGCAGGCAGCACTGGCAAAACTACCAACGTAAGCTGGAAATTGGTGGTAAAGAGTATTATCAAAGTACCTAGTAGGAGTACTAGTGCCGAGAGTGCCATTAGCAAACCCTGTCCTAGGAAGACTCGTACTTTTTCAACATCGTCAGTCGCCCGAATCATCAGTTGACCGGTCTGGTTGTGGTCGTGATAACTAAAGGAGAGGCGTTGGATTTTGGCAAAGAGATCATTGCGAAGATCAAAGGCTACACTTTGTGAAAGTCGTTCGGCGTTGTAGGATTGCAGAAAGGAGAATACTCCGCGTATTACGGCGAAGACCATAATGGCTCCGGCGGCTATTAGCAAGTGTAATACGGCGTTATTATTATTGTCCAATACCTGCTGATGGGTTAATCCGAGCTTTTGTTCCATTAAGGGTTGAGCTTGAGCCGGGGCGGACAAAACTTGGGTAGCAATCACACCATTAGTTACGGCATCTATAATGCTGCGAACTAGGCTAGGAACCGCTAGTTGGGCAAGGGTAGCTAGGGCTAAGGCACTATAGGCAATTGCCATAATTCGGGGGTAGTGTCGCAAATAGCCCAAAGCACGTTTGAGACCTCCCATACCGGGTTTTGGTTGGCCCGGTTTTCTTCCTTTAGAATACATTATCCCAACCTTTCTGAAGTGTCTGAACAGAGCGAATTACTGCCCGCAGAAGTAGTGGTAATCCGAACGATAGCTTTAAGACCTTGTAACAGACTTGCTAGGTCAGCCGGATTCATTTGGCCGATCCAGAACCGGAATTGTTCTTCACGTCCCTGAAAAAGTTGTCGCATTAATTCCTCTCCTGCTGGAGTAAGAAAGGTCAAGGTTCGGCGGCGGTCGGTAGTATCCTCGGTGCGCCGAACCAGCCCCGCCTGTACCACTTTATCTACCTGATAACTCGCTGATGGTATTCCAATTCCCAGCCTCTCCGCTACCTGACCAATTGTAATTGGATTTTCACGGGCTAGAATAAAGAGCGTCTTTAATTGAACCATAGAGAGATCGAGTTCCAGCAAAATAGGCGTGATACTGGCCTGACATGCTCTGGAGAGTGCTTGGCTAAGCTGATAGACTTCATCAACCTGCTCTTGTTCTAGGGGTGTCATTTTTAACCTCGCTGGGTCTATTGCCTAGACCGCGCTTTTTGGTTATCTCTTACATATTCCTTAAAATTCTGATAGATGCGTTCGGGATCAGTATAGCAAATTACTTCGAATATTTCAATCTATTTGGCTAACTCTAATAATTCTCTATTATTGAGACATTTGTAGGAGGGATTTCCAATCCCGAACCTAGCCTGAAAAGGGGCTTGGAAGGTAAAGAAAAATTTACGAAAATTTACTGATTTTCTAGGAGATAACCTTTATAATAAGCTAGATAATAAAACCAAAGAAGTCTTATTCTAAGCTGACTCAGCTAATTGAAATGAAAGGTAAAAGCTACTGTGAAGGGTGCTTTAAAGGCTGTCCTGGCACTGATAATTATTATTGGTGGGGCAGGAATAGGTTTTTTACTTGCAAATACTAATTTGGGTAAAGCGAGTACCGCGACTCCAGTGGTTGTCTCAACTGCGGTAGCTAACGCAGCAGCGGCCACTACTGTACCGACCTTTACCCCTAACGCCCTAGTTTCTGCTGCCGGGAGTCCTAGGGCTAATACTACCGCCGGAGTCGGTGGTCAACGCAGTAGACCCACCGGGGCAGGGACTACCGCAGGGGCAGGTGAAACCGCCCAGCCCAACACCACCCCAAGTGGGTTGCAGGGTAGTACAGCACCTGATACTAGTACTACACCCAGTGCCAGTATCACCGATATTACTACACCTAGTGCCAGTACTGCAGCGGGAACAGGCGGACAGAATACCCAACAAGGCCAGCAGCGAGCCACCCAACTAGTCGGAATAATTGCCAGCTTTGATGCTACCGCTAAACGCTTAGTGGTGACTATCCAAGATGGCTCTAGCCGTAATGTCTCAGTAGCAAATGCCACTTTAAGCAAAGCGGACAAAATCAGCCTAGATGATATTTCAAAAACAACCGGGGCTACGCTGATGGTGCAAGGTGACAAAGCGGACGATGGTTCTTATACCGCCCGCAGTGTAATGCTAATTGATTCCACCGCTGCTCAGGGTGCAGGGCGCAGTGGCATCCCCGGCGGCGGTGGTCAGAGTGGTCTGGTAATTCTTACAGGTGCAACCGTCAATGGTAATACCCTTAGTGGCAAGAGTTTTCAGGGCGATGAGGTTAAGGTCAATGTAAGCGAAAATACTACTTTGACCAAACAAACCGCCGCTACCCCTGAAGAGCTAACCGAAGGCAAAAAGGTTACGGTATCCGGTCAGCCCGGTAGTAATGATGAGATCGAAGCCCGGTCAGTCAGTCTTACCTAGCTTGTAGCTCTGCACCATTTACCAGAACCAGCAAGGCATTTGCAATAGGTCGCTCCTGACCGTCGGAGGGGCGGTTAACTATCAGTGGTTTGCCGTCCTGCCGGATAGCAAAAGTAGTTGATCCCCCTCCGTCGAGGTTCAGAGCGTGACGTGCGCCCAATTCGAGAAGAAACTGGGCAAATTCATCGTTGTTAGCACCTACACTATATTTAGGCTGGCGACCATCCACCGTTACTAACCAGAGGTGTTTACCCTCGAAGGCAATGGCGGTACGCGGCAGGCGGGGGTCACGTTCATACTTGGCACAATCGGTTTCAGCCGCTTTCACAATCACCCAGTCCACCAACAAACGATTACAACCGCCAATAATTTGAGTGGCACTAGCCCAAGGTTCATCCATTTCTACCTTGAAACTTAGCACACTTCCTATAGTAGCGTTGCGACGCAAAAAATCGGCCATAGTTCCACGCCCATGTAATACCACCCCATCTAGCGGAATGGCTAAATTGCCCGCCCCCTCCACTAACTGTTCTACCGTTCCAGTGTAGCTCACGTTTGGTTTGAGGGGTAAAGGAGTACCCAACCCCCGCACTACCACAGCCACGGCGGCCGGGTCAGTCCAACTTTCGGTATTGGGGCCGAAGGTGGGGGTCCATAACACCAGCCAATCCCGGCGCAACGCTCGATCCTCACCCGGCCCATAATTAATGTGGTAAATGGGGACGGATTGGTTGCCGATAGTCAGGCTACCATTCGTGCTAGGTACTCCTATTAGAGGCGTACCATCGCGACCTATGCCGAAAGCCGGACGAAGACCTTCGTTAGTCCGCACCAATTGACCATCCTGCATCTGCATATTGATGGTAACTCCGCCATAGGTCTTCCCAATGTCATAGAAGTCACCGTTAATGGCGGCTACCACGTTTGGCCCGTTGCGTATCATATGATCGGTTACACGCTCATTGGCCTGCACTTGTCCTTTGGGTAGCGATACCTTGAGCTTGATGCGGGGGTCGGTTACATCCGCAATCTCCAATACATTAAAGATGGCTTCTCCCCCTGCGATTGTTCGTTTGGTACGGTAATAGGTAATACCTGGGGCGGGTACAACCCGTCCCAAATCGGGTGGGATAGGAGCCTCGCTGGAGCCTTCTCGTTCGATACTCTGCTGATTATCTATGGAATCTAACCAATCCGCCTCGTCCGGTTCTAATGTAATTGTAGTAGAGGTGGCTCGTGACCGGACTATTATTGGCGGCGGTGTGGGCGGGTTGCTCTTTTCTGGCTGGCGTACCCCAACGGTAATGCCCCCTTTGTAGGCCACTGGAAGAGACTTGTGTGCCATAGCAGTATTATTAGGCAACCAGAGATAGCCTAATGCCACCGTCAGCGTGAGCAAAACTATTACCAGAAAGAAAAGTGCCACTGTCACTAATGCGATCAAGGATCCGCTAAACCAGCGTATTACGCGATTGATTTTGTCTATCACCAAAAGTCCTTTATCACAGAGAAGGTACTACACTTATTAAACGGTTTTAATAACCTAAACTTAATTGGCGAACTACCAGAAATATAATAGGTCAAGTAAAGAAGCAAGTCAATAACCTGCTGGAAAGATTTTTATTGGCTTTTTTGAATAGCCGTCTCAAAGCTGAACCGGACATTTATCTCTAGGTTGCGCGTAAACTAGGAAATATGCAGATAACCTAAAAATGGTGTAAAATAGTCCCAAAAGTTGAGGTCTTGATGAGGGTAGCATAAAGTTAACGTTTAATTCATACTCACTGATTTTCTTTGTAGTTTCTGGAGGTTTTCCCAATGGCGCAAGCCCAGAATGGCGGGCTATCAATCCGATTTGTCGAAAAGGCCAATATTGGTCGGCAAAAAAAAGAGCAGCAAGATTATCACGGTCATTTAATTCTGCCCCAAGATGAGTCAAAAGGCCAATCGGCTATTTATCTCTTTGTGGTAGCAGATGGGGTGAGCATGGGTGCGGCCGGGGCACTTGCCAGCCGAACTGCCGTTGAAGTTTTGTTACACCGTTTCGGTCAGTTGGTCAGTAGAGGTGCTACTGACTTGGCAGAGGCACTCGAAGACGCTTTTAATACCGCCAGCGATGAAGTGGCACGACTAGCCGAAAGTCAACCTGGTATGGCAACCACCTGTGCGGCAGCCCTTTTAGCCGGAGATCGGTTGATAACGGCTCATGTAGGTGATAGCCGGATTTATTATGTTCAAAAATTACCGCCCGAAGCTCTCGCCAAACCAGAGGATGCCACCCTCAAATTAAAGATCGAAGCAAAACCTGAAACCAAGTTAAAGACCAAAGCAGAGGTAAAACCGGAAGCCAAGCTAAAGGCTGAAGCAGAGATAAAGCCGGATGCTATCTTAGAAACAGATGCCACCCTCAAATTTAAGATCGAGCCAAAACCGGATGCTAAGTTAAAGGCTGAAGCGGAGGCAAAACCGGATGCTATCTTAGAAACAGATGCCACCCTCAAATTAAAGATCGAGCCAAAACCGGATGCTAAGTTAAAGGCTGAAGCAGAGATAAAGCCGGATGCTATCTTAGAAACAGATGCCACCCT
>JACAUC010000454.1 GCA_013390945.1 Candidatus Chloroheliaceae bacterium | reverse complement strand
TCTTGAACAGACCCGCTCCCGTAGGATATGGCTCCGCCCATTGATCTTCCCTTTCATCCGGTCTTCAGACATTACCACCATTGGTAGGATATGGCTCCGCCCATTGATCTTCCCTTTCATCCGGTCTTCAGACATTACCACCATTCGTAGGATGCTGCTCCGTCCATTGATCTTCCCATTCATCCGGTCTTCAGACATTACCACCATTGGTAGGATATGGCTCCGCCCATGGATTTAACCTGCCCGGTCGCGCTGTTTGCCTTGAAGACCTACCAGATTTTCAGGCTTGGCATAGGTTCGCAGGAGGTGGCGTATCACGTCTTGTACATCTACCCTTTCGCCAGTTTGTTCCTTATAATCCAAGGCCAGCCGCTCTAAGGCCACAAATTGCCCGGTTTCCAAATAAACCGTTCTATTCTCATAACGTTTAGAGGTAATACCCTTTTGAGGTGTTACACTAATACTCTGTTGTGGTGCTAGAACTGCCTGCAAATTAGCGACTGGTGCAATCTCGTTAGATGGAGCGACTGCGCCCGTTTCCCTAACGTCTGGTTCTTCTTGGTTCGGCTGGTCGTTCGGCTGGTCGTCTGCTTCTGAAATAACTCCCATCTTTGTAAATAGATCGCTACCAAAGTCTTTTTTAGTTGCCATTATTATAATCCTATCTTTGCTACCACTAGAGCAGCCAATTTTTGCCAATAAGCCACTTGACCATTCCCAACCGGACGATATTCGCCACTCGCTGTGACATATTCAGCCCGATAAGGTAAAGGCTCCAAACATAGGTCTTTGAACGTCTCTTGCATACCCTCCAGCACCTTCTTCTCGCTGGTACGGGTGGCATTATACATAGTCGGCATAATGGCTAAGAGTTCAAGCCCCTTATTAGCCCGTTTTACCTGCCTATAAGTTTCCATAAACAACTGTAAACCGCGAACAGCCATCGGTTGAGGCTGACATGGAATAATTACATAATTCGCGGCCATCAGCGCATTTATGGTCAATTTATCCAAGCTAGGCGGACAATCCACCAGTATCAAATCGAATCTATCCTGAAATTGCTCAAGACCATCCTTGAGTGCCCCATTAGTATCCACTCTGGACGCTAATTCTAGGTTTAGCCCGGCGAGGTCAATCGAAGTCGGTATAACTGCCAATTTGCCGTTTTCCAATAGAGTGACCTCCCCGGTTCGGAGTAAGGTAAATGATCCAGTCTTGAGTGTAGCCGGATCAATCTTCATTCCGGTGGTCAAACTAGACTGAGGATCAAGGTCAATCAGCAGGGTTTTCTTACCTGCTGTAGCCAGAGCCGCCCCTAAGTTTAAGACGGTGGTAGTTTTCCCTACCCCGCCCTTCTGGTTAGCTACGGCGATAGTTTTAGCCATTGCAGCCTCTCCTTATTACTCTAATACCCTTTTTAGTTAGTAACCTATTAAGTTAATACTCTTTTCACCTTATGATTTATCAAGGTTATACACCATAAGGTTAATAATGTCAAGTGGTAATAGCTTAAAACCTTGATACACTTAAAAGTTAAGACCCTACAAGCTTAACAAGCTATAACCTCTATAACCTAAAAGAGTTATACCTTACAAGTTATTACTCTAAAACCTTTATACTCTTATAAGGTAATACACTACAGGCTTAACAACCTATAACCTTAATAGACTAAAAGAGCTATACCTTACAAGTTATTACCCTAAAGCCTTGATACTCTTATAAGGTAATACACTACAGGCTTAACAACCCAAAACCTTAATAGACTAAAAGAGCTATACCTTACAATGGTTGGGCAAGATCAACTGGCAGAGCAGCATCCAACATTTTTGCCCTAATTCAATTTTGGTGATCCGTCAAAAACCTGTAGGAGGGATTTCCAATCCCGATTTTCCCTCACCATCCCTCTTGAAAGATAGCCCCCATCCCTGTTGGAGTGCTGCGTCAACTGGTTGCCGCCCGCCGATACTGCGTCAGTCTACTAAGAAAGCCACCATCCAACATCATACTGCCTTGAATAAGTTGCATTTCCGGTTATAATTTATCTGTTCCTGATAAATTTAACCCTTCACACTTTACCGGAGCCAATATGCCACCAGCCCACGAATCGTATCTTCTCAATATCTTGGGGAATTTAGCCTCTCACAAGGAGGAGTTTGAACTCAAAATTGCTTTGACTAACCCACTTTCCCCGAATTATAGAGAAGGCACGTAAAAACGCTTGCCATTTTCGCAAAAGTATGCGAACATGTGAGCAAGCTGATCTGCAACATCAAAAATTCAGCCCAAAATTGTAGGTTCTATAGAGGTAACATTATTATAAAAGCAAAAGACCGCCCTTCTAAGAGGCGGTCTTAGTCGAAAATAGGTTTCAAATCTCTCCAGCTCTCCAGCAAAAAAAAGATCTGCTATCTCCCTTCCATCCATGAAGAAGAATAGCAGATATTCAGGAGCTAGTCAATAGTTAGTACTTAGTAATTTCGCTATGGTACTAAAGCACTAAGTAATAAAGCACTAAAGTGCTGGAGAGATAAAAACCTACCGACAATTAAAAAAAGTAAGCGAAAAGTAAGCGAAAAGTAAGCGGTAGAGGTTTTATGACACAACTTTCAAACAGGC
>JACAUC010000453.1 GCA_013390945.1 Candidatus Chloroheliaceae bacterium | reverse complement strand
GTGTGCGAGCTTGCCCGACATTGCCCAACCGACTTTCCAGATCCCCTAGGCTCCGGAGGGTATTGGCAGTGCCGAGACGATCTTGCTCCTTGTCGTAGAGCGGTAGTGCGGCTTCGTAGTGTGTGCGAGCTTGCCCGACATTGCCCAACCGACTTTCCAGATCCCCTAGGCTCCGAAGGGCATTGGCTTGGCGTTGAGAGTTGCCAAGTTCTCGGCTGATTTTGATAGCTAAGGGTAGGTAATCCCGCAGTAGGTTATTTTGCCCGCGCAAGTGGAGAAATTGGTCAATATTATCTACCAGTTTAGTAAAGAGATCCGGTTCGGTTTTGCTACTCCATTCTAGGGCCGCTAGGAGGTTTTGGAAATGGCGATCCAACCTGGGATAATCTTTTGGTTTTGTCTGACCCACCTCCCGCGCCATCTGCTGATAAAAGTAGGCGTGTCTCCAGCAGGCGGAGGTAAGTTCACCCTCCTTGTCTAGTAGGCCCAAGGCGTAGGCCCGCAGCAGCCCGTGCTGGCGGAAGGTTAGTTCAGCTTCGGCGGGGTTTTCCACTAGTAGGGCTAGGTCGTTGAGGTTGAAGAGGATCTCCTCGGCCTCCTCTGGGGTAGCCAAGCCCCAAATCGCGGCTGCCGCTTGGGGGGTAAGGGGTGTCTCCACCGCAAAGACCCCTAGCAAGCGGAAGTAACGCTGTAAATCGGGGGTCATATCCTTGTAGCTAAGATTGAGCGAGATTTCGACACTGGTTTCGCGGCCTTCAATTTGATCTTGCCTCCCTTGTCCCAACTTGAGGTTCTCAAAGCGGCCCTCTCCGAGGCTTGCCTTGAGGGTTTCTAGGACAGGGCTAAGCCGGGCGGGGTTGTTGAGCCTAGCCACCACAATATCTAGGGCCAAGGGGTGGCGGTCTAGTAGGCGGATAAGTTCGAGTAAGGTCTTTTCATGCTTTGGGTCAGCGAGCCACGCGCGGCGGTCGCGGAGCAGGGCGAGGGCATCGCTTTCTTCCAAGCGGTCGAGTGGTTCGATGTGTCCGCCCAATCTTCCCACGACTTCGGCAAAGCGGGTAGTGACTAAGCGGGTGGCGTTGTGGGGTAGAGCGCGATTGAGAAAGAGTAGCGGCTCGGCTTGCCAAGCATCGTCAAAGATCACCAGCATAGGTTTTCCGCCGCTACCCTCTTCCAACAAGCCTTTAATCACCTCTGGTTCTAGTTGAGAAGCGAGCGGAACCTCACCACCGTAGGCCCAACGAGCCAACTGGGGTAGGAGGGTACGCGCCCCGGTTTCGTCCTTTATTTGTGGCCCTAAGTCTACCCGAATAATGCCGCCCGGAAATTTTGGGTAAAGCGCGTCGGCCAATTTGAGGGCCATAAAGGTTTTGCCGATGCCGCCCATCCCTTGCAGGGAAGCATCGCTAGAACGGGCGGTAATGCCCAAATTTTCACCTCGCGCCAGCAGTTCTAGCAAGTTTTTTAGCTGAGCCTCGCGCCCGATAAAGTTTCTAGGTGGGGATTGGCGGGGTGGCTGCTTCCAGCGTTGCTCTGGCGGGGTATAGTCTTTTATATCGTAATTAGTTTGGTTAACCGTACCAATATTTTGAGCCGCTATGCCATGGTCGTGGGCGTTTATGTCAATCCTTGCCGTATCTTGAGGTTGGCTCTCCCACGCTGGTTCTGGTTCGAGTGGTCTAACAGGAGTTTGGCGCAAGCGTAGCCGTTGTAGCTCTTGCAAGCGCAAGCGCAAGGTTTGGGCCGCAGACTGATTGCCCTGCGTTTCGGCCCTACCGATGGCCTCGGCAATCGTGGTGATGGTGGCCTCTTCTAATAGAAGTGGATAGGCATTGACCGCTTGTTGTAGTTCGGCACTGGTTCCGGCTCTCGCAAAAGCTTCGATAGCCGCATCTTGGAGGCTTTGGTTATTTTGGTCTATGGCCTGACGCACGTTTTTCAACGTAGCATAGCGTTCCTCCAGCATAGTTGCTCCGCGCACTTCGCCTACCTGCCGGAAGTGGTTTATCAACTGTTCTAGGGTGTTGAACGCTTCGCTGCTCAGCAGTAGCGGGTATTGCTGAATCTGTTCCAGCAATTCATTAGAAGAAGAGGCTCCTAGCATTGCTTCTAGGGCAGTCCGAAACTGCTCTGGTAGAGCTTGCAGAGCTTGGGCTAGTGGATTTTGGGGTTGCAGCAGGGGCGCATAAGCCGCCTCAATGGACTCTTCGCGGCCCTTTTTCAAAAGGGTCTGGTGCATCAGGAGCATCCGCAAACGGTTAGCCGCCTCTTCCTCTTCCTCTTCACCTAACCTTTCCATCAGCAACATGTGGTCAAGGGTGGCAATCGCTGCCTGGGTTAAGAGTTGGTCACGGTGCTGGATCAAAAAGGCCCGCGATTCGTCCCAATCGGGCGTATTGATCCAAGCGACCAAGAGGCGAACTAGTGCTTCATCTAATCTTTCAGCGTTCTCTTCTGCCATGAAATAGTAACTCCATATTAAGTGTAGTTTCAAGCATCAATTGGCGGAGCAATATCCAACATCAATTGACGGAGCAATATCCCACAAGACCTGCCGTAATGGTCAATCAATTGGCGGAGCAATATCCTACAAGACCTGCCGTAATGGTCAATCAATTGACGGAGCAATA
>JACAUC010000452.1 GCA_013390945.1 Candidatus Chloroheliaceae bacterium | reverse complement strand
AGGGCGTATGCAATACGCCCCTACGGGATAGGTAGTGGTTTATGGCATAAACCCGAAGATTAGAAAAGTAGGAAAAGAGGTCGGTGCAATATCCGGCCTCTTTTCTAAAAGTTTTAACTATTATGTCTGATTCAAAATACACCAATAAACGTAATTTTACCAAAGAACATAGCTTTAAAGGTAGTGGTAAAATTACCGCAATAGAGGTACAGAAGACTAACGCCGAGCGGGTCAATATTTTTATTGAAGGAATTTATGCCTTTAGCTTGACGATGTTGGTAGCTGCCGAACATCATTTAAAGTCGGGGTTAGAGCTTTCGGCTAAGGAGATAGGCGAACTACAGGCGGCGGATCTCTATAACTTGGGGTTGGCGGCGGCCCTAGAACTACTGTCGCGGCGGCCCCGTAGCGAAGCCGAAATTTATCAACGCCTCAAGCGACGCTATCCCGAAGGTTCCGACAAAACCTTTAAGCGGGTGGTGGAGCGGCTCAAAGAGCTTAATTATTTGAATGATACCGATTTTGCCCGTTATTGGATCGAGAACCGTTTGGCTTGCGCCCCTCGCGGTCGTCTGTTGCTCCAGCAGGAATTATTGAAATTGGGTCTCGCCCGTGAAATAATCGAAACCGCCCTAGCCACCTATTTGGAAGTTCCTAACGACGCTCAGGGAGAGACCGCAGACGAGGAGAGTGGTCTTAGTATAGAGGAAGGCCAAGCTCTTATCCTCGCCCGTAAGAAGGCGCGGGGCTACGCTGGTGAAGATTGGGCCGGGTTTTATCGCAAGCTCGGTGGTTTCCTTTTGCGGCGGGGCTACGACTATGGTCTGACCGGGCGCATTACAAAACAGGTCTGGAAAGAATTAAAAGAATCCCAATCATCCTCTCAATAATTCGGGTAGGGGCGTATTGCATACGCCCAATGTGGTAGGGGTTTATTCAATACAATAATTCGGGTAGGGGCGTATTGCATACGCCCAATATGGTAGGGGTTTATTCAATACAATAATTCGGGTAGGGGCGTATTGCATACGCCCAATATGGTAGGGGTTTATTCAATAAACCCCTCCTTATTGAGAAGATACTATTTTTGGCGGTTGATTTTATCAATCGTTTTGTGGATTAGCACAGGAATATAGCCACTGGTGGTCTTTTGGGCAATTTTTTCTAAGGCTGGTACGGCTTGTTTATTCCCAATTCTACCCAAAAATTCAATCGCTCTTAGTGTTACGGCTTCGCTGGAATCGGAGAGTGCGTGAACGAATAGTTCGGTTAGTGAAGATGGTAGGGGATCAATTTCGCCTAATCCTTCTATTGCCACGAGACGGTAGCCAGGGTCGGGGTTGGAAAGATTTTGGGTAAGTACTTCTAACGCGGGATGGTAGGAGGGATCAAATTTTACCAAAGTTCGAGCGGCAGATAGGGCTACGCCATTCTCTTCATCGGTGAGGGCTTTGACGAGCGGCTCGATAGCGACGTTCTCGGCTTGGCCGATTTCGCCTAAAGCTCTGGCAGCATAGGATCTTACGCCAAAATGTTCATCGGTGAGAGCTTTGAGGAGCGGTGCGATGGCAGGAGTGGCGGCAGGGCCGATTTCGCCTAAAGCTTTGGCGGCACTGGCGCGTACTCCTCCATTTTCATCGGCAAGAGCTTTGATGAGCGGTGCGATGGCGGGAGTGGCGGCAGGGCCGATTTCACCCAGCGCGTTGGCGGCACTTACCCGCACTTTACTATCCTCATCGGTAAGGACTTCGATCAACCAATAGAGGGCCGGTGTCGCCATTTGACCAAGGCTACCTAATGCTTCCGCGCTCAACCAGCGCACCTCGCTACTCTGGTTGGAGAGGGCTTGAATCAGTGGCTCAATTGCCCTTCGGCCAATTCCAGGCTGGGCTAAAGTCGCCGAAGTGTTCCAGCTATCCACCTCGGCAAAGGTTTTGGTTAGGGGCTCGATAGCTGGACTAGCGGCCTCCCCAATTTTACTTAGTGCCTCGGCGGCATAAGCCCGTACTCGGCTATCCACATCGGCGAGAGCTTTAATCAGAGGGTCTATTGCAGGACGAACCACGCTTCCAATTACACCTAACGCTTCGGCGGCATAAGCCCGTACTCGGCTATCTTCATCGGTGAGAGCTTTGACCAAGGGTTCTAGCGAGGCTTCCTCAAGTTGGGTTAAAGCCACCATTGCTTTGGAATGTACCCGGTGGTTGGTATCTAAAGTGGCTTGGATTAACGGGTCAATTAACGGATTGGCGGCTGAGCCAAGCCTTGTTAGAGCTTCGGCTGCTTCGGCCCGTGTTTCGGCGTTATCACTTTTAAGGCTGGCAATAAGCTTGGACAATTCTCCTATGGCTTCCATGGAACGCTCCCTTTCATCGAGTTTGTGGTTGTGCTATTACATAGGAGGTATTATAAACTTACTTTTGAAGTAAATCAAGGACGAAAATTACCTATTAATCCCATGCCTTATAAATAAGGTATCTTCTCCATAATTCGGACGGGTTGTAACATTTGAGAAGATACTTCGGGTGTATAGCATTAGGAGTGGTTTCGGTTAAAGGAGAGTAACTTAACCCTATTCCAGACCTTGTAGCTTAGGCAAGGTTCATACCGGCTTTACACGCAGACTGGTCTTTAGGATGGTACT
>JACAUC010000451.1 GCA_013390945.1 Candidatus Chloroheliaceae bacterium | reverse complement strand
CCGATTAGTGCCAATCAAACCAACCATTGTAGGAGGGATTTTCAATCCCGATTAGTGCCAATCAAACCAACCATTGTAGGAGGGATTTTCAATCCCGATTAGGTTCAGCCCACAAATCGGGATTAGAAATCCCTCCTACAGTTTATAGAGCAGTTCGCGCAATTCGCCAAGTGCCTCCCGAAGTTTTGTGCCACCGCCAAACTGCCCGGAGAGTTCCATAAACGTGCCTTGCTCCCGGAGGGGTGGAACCTTTAATAATTCGGTGTCGCCCACGTCTTCCGTCTCACCATTGGCGTACTTGGTAACTATTATATACAGAATTTCGCGGGCGGCTGGGCTATAACGTTCAAAAAAAGCGGCCTCTTCTTGGCGGAGTCGGTCGGCGCGTTCTTGCCTAGTCAATGCTGGTTGACCGAAAGCTACATACAGCAACAGGTCAAAGGGATCGGCCTCTGACAAATGCAGTATAGCCGCCAGCCTTTTCAAATCAATCCCCTCGGCAACCAACCGTTCCTCAATCTCTTGGCGTTGCTCCTGACGCAGCCAACGCGCCCGTAACTCGGAAGGTGATTTTACCATACTTTGCAACGTGTTTACAGCATAATCTTGATAATGACCAAATACACCCGCGTACCCCGCCCCAAAATCTGCTTGAACTCGACAATATTACTGACAGGCCGCGCCAACACAATATTCTTACAGGTAGGCGCATCCACTCCGGTAGTAAGCAAAACCGCAGTAGTGACAACCACCGGGTAATGCTCCTTTGGCGTGGTAAAGCGATCCAAGTCGCGCTTACCCTCTCCGCCATCATCCGACACTATCCGCACCCCATACTTGTGCCGCCCGTTAAAGTGGGTGGGGTCGGCCTCCCGAAGTTTCTCTAGCATAGTAGTTGCGTGTTCCTGATTGGCGCAAAAAATGATAGTTTTTGCCATTGGGTTAGTTTGGTTCAGATAGTTCACCAGATGTTTGGCAATCTCCTCGGTGCTGTCCACCAGTACCTTGCGGGTCTGCTCAACAATCTCCGGGGCAGGCTCAGTAAATTCGCCATTCTCTGGTACGAGTAATCGCCGCCTCCTGATAATAGCGCGGCTTACCCCGTGTCAGATCATAAGGATATTTCAGGGCATCTTGGGAGGACTGATCGGTCAATCCCAGTGCGGTAGACCAGCGCGACCACAACTCTTGCCGACTTGGTATAGCCGTCAGGCAGCGTTCGGCTGGCTCCCTGCCACTTCCCGCCGTCCAATCAAACTCGTAGACCGCGCCCTCCTCCGCCAGCAAATAGGCAAATGGGAGGCACAGGCGTTCGTGGGCATGACTTTTCAGGCGAGCCACCGCTTCTTCCAGAGGTTCGCCCGCTCGCTGGGTTTGAACTGCCGCCAATGGAAGAGAAGCTTCATAGCGGAGCAGGGCATCTACCCGCAACCTGATTCCGCGTCGGGTGCTGACATCGCCGGAATAGAGCCGTCCATTCGTAAAAACATAGGGAGCTTCTACCAGCACTCCCCGCCAACCATATTGGGCCAACCGCTGCTTTAGATCGGCGATGCTGGTCTCAAAGCCGGGCGAAACTTCTTCCCGCCCACTGAGTAGGGCAGTCAGCGTCGGAAAATCTTCCAGTACCCGTTTATCTAATTCCCGTTTGTTATTTTCCAGCAGCCGGAGTTCCGCTAACGTATCGTGATGGGCGTATCCCTTGCGAGGGTCAAGCGGCAACAACTGGTTCATCTGCCTTAACTTATGGTTTAGCAGCAAATGCCCCAACACATGCCCGTACAAGGCAATCTGTTCAGGAATAGCCAACTCTTCCTCAATAGCCAGCAGCCAACGGTCGGTTAAATCTCCCGTCTGCTTCATTGGCACTAAAGCGGCCTCGAACCGTCCGGCAGGTACAACCCGGAACTTCAGGTTAGCCACCAATGGCCCAAGTCTATTCCTGAGCGTGGTAGTATCCAAGTCTTTGATCGGTACCAGCCTAGCCGGTAGCAAATGGCGGTTGGCAGAACCAGCAGCGGCACGGCATTCGTCGTATAAGGCCAAAATGGGCTGACCGCGCTCGGCTCCTTTCCATCCAGCTACCAGATTTTGCAAACGTAGCGTAATATCTGAGAGTGGCACTCTCGAAGCGTTAGTCGGATCGAACGTCAAAAAAGTTCCTCCTCTTCCCTGAGTAGGTTAAATGACTAATCCAATTGAAGTAACCATTAAGGAGACGGCTAATCTGGTTAGTAGTCAATAGCGCTGACTATAGACAAACAACCATTCACCGAAAAATCCCTCTGTTAAGCGCGAAATAGGTGTATCCATAACGCGCCTTGCCCTATGCACCTACAACAAAATTATAGCATAAGGTTTCATCCTATATTTCGCCTGTAGCCATAAATCTTACAGTCTACTAGACCATAGGCTACAAAAAGTTGGTAACTCTCCACAAACTTTGTGGACTGTCAGGAATCACCAGAAATTTATTCGACTTGACGTACCATAGAAGTTGGGCTATAATAAACCTCAGAACAAGCAAACAAAGTAATAAAGTTTGTAGTTCGTTATTTGATGGATCGCTAGCTCAATTGGCAGAGCAACTGACTCTTAATCAGTGGGTTCAGAGTTCGATTCTCTGGCGATCCATTTTATCCCATT
>JACAUC010000450.1 GCA_013390945.1 Candidatus Chloroheliaceae bacterium | reverse complement strand
GTGGGGCGGGTGATAGAAATGAAGGAAACGTCTCGACGAACTGAGCGCATTAGTCAGTCGGTGAGCGATTTCCAGGCCGCTTAAAGTTACCGGCTGGAAGGGTAGGGCGGGTGCATGTTCCGCGATACCTCTCCAGCCGGTGGCTTTGGCCCAAGCTGATGGGTGGGTGACTACCGGATGGGGTTTGGTTATGTTTTAGTAAAATGTGTAAAAAAAACCTATTTTTTCTTGGCCGACGCTTTTGCCGCTTTTTTGGCAACCTTGACTGGCTTTGCGGCTAAATCCTTGAGTGCTTTGCCAGGTGTGAATTTGCCATTCGTTTTGGCTGCTATCTTCATTTCCTTGCCGGTCTGGGGGTTTCTACCTGTCCGGGCGGCCCGGGTTGTCGCGCTGAACGTGCCGAAACCGATGAGAGCAATTTTATCTCCGGCCTTGAGAGCGGATATTGTCTCAACCATGAAAATAGTGAGCGCTTTTTCCGCCTGAATTTTTGTCAAGTCGGCACCTTCCGCAATCTTTGCAACAAGATCTGATTTGTTCATCCAATAAACCTCCATTGTTGGTATTTACTGTGTGAATCATTGCATATGCATTGATTCGAATTACATTGAATGTTCTTGGTTGATTCTTTCTCTCAGGACAGTGCTCGGTTTAAATGTCAGTACTCGTCGTGCATCAATAATGATTGGTTCTCCGGTTTGGGGGTTGCGTCCACGGCGATCTGATTTCTGTTTGACGTTAAAACAACCGAAACCAGCAAGTTTTACTTTTTCTCCAGTTTCCAAAGTATCTTTCAATACCGAGAGGACTGTTTCAACCAACTCCGCAGCTTCTTTCTTTGAAACGTTTATGGTTGTGCTCACTTTATCAACGATATCTGCCTTAGTCATTGCACCTTCCTTTTAATTGAATTGACCTAACATAACGAAATACCATGTATTTTAAAATACAAACTTGCTGAATAGCACCCGTAACGGCTCAAAATATATCTGATCATCCTTATGCCAAGCACAGAGACAAACGTGTTCGGACATTAAATCAGTTAATGTGGGAGGGTAAACTTATTCTGTCGGCAAGGATCTGCTTAGAGCAGGTCTAACCCTCTCGAAGCATGTAGCCCTTTCCGCGAACCGTATGAATCAGCTTCGTGGGATAGTCATCGTCCAATTTCCTGCGTAGATAGTTGATATACACATCTATGATGTTGGTGAAGCTGTCAAAGGAATAATTCCAGCAACGATCAGCTATCATAGCGCGCGATAGCGGCACATTTGGATTTCTCGCCATGTACTCTAGCAGCCCGTATTCCTTCGCAGTCAGAACTATTTCATTGCCGCTGCGCCATACCTTGTGGGAGACCGGATCAATCCGAAGATCTGCGAATACTATCTCTGCACCACGATCCTGTTCGCTGCGGCGCAGAAGCGCCCTGACGCGGGCCAACAGTTCAGCAAAGGCGAATGGTTTGGACAGGTAGTCATCGGAACCTGCATTGAGACCAGAAACAATATCCTCGGTCGTGTCACGGGCAGTTAGCATCAGCACCGGCATATGACTGCCGGCTTCGCGCAACTCTTTAATGACGGTTAAACCATCTTTCTTGGAAAGCATCACATCCAAAATTGCCAAGCTGTAATCACCCGTCAAAGCTTCTTTGAGCCCTTCTTCGCCATTATGGACCATCGTGACCTGGTACTTGTCCTCTTCCAAACCTCGCTTGATAAAGCCGGCAACTTTCTTTTCATCATCTATAACAAGAACTTTCATATTTTATCCCAACGTCCTTATTAAACTACTTTTGTAGATCTAATTAGAAGACTGATACTTGTCAAGGGTGTTGTAGCTCCCCGCCACGAAGCAATGTTTTTCAATCTGTCGTCACAACGCGGTTCTTATGGGGCGTCCTATTAAAGAACGGGAAGCCATTGTATAGTGATTATGTTCGAAACTGCTCTTGAGAAATGCCCTTTCTTTGATATGATTTAACCAGATACAGAAATCCGTTTGTAGAAGGTCTTATGCAGACCTCACCCTGTAATAAATGTCCAAATGCTCACCATAACCTTCCTAAAACGGTTAGTTTCGTTGGACTGACTACTGAGCAAATTATTAAAATGTTGATGGGATTATGTATGAATTGCCCGCATATACACGAAATCCAAGGAAAGAGACAACATGAAGGGGAACGAGTAGACGCCTAGCGTAAGAGCAGAGGAGCAGTGCCATGCCACCGAGCGAGAGCGAGACACATAGAGACTCGGATCTAAAAAACGAAAAAATGCTAAAAAATTTGATAGAGTCCCTTGTGCGTCAAGCTAATGACCGCAACAAAACCGAGAAGGAGCAGAACGAGACATTAAAGCAGCTTCGAGCAACGCTGAATATATGACGTACCGTTTTTAACTCACAGCAGACAACCATCGATAGGTGCGTACTATGAAAACCTCAAGATGTAAAGACTGCCCGAACGCCATTTATAACCTACCTAAAACGGTATGCTTTGAGGGGCTGACTCCAGAACAAATTATGAGAATCCAAACAGGTCTTTGCATGGATTGTCCGCATGTGCATGAAGCTAAAGAGCATGTAAAGGACAGGGACTGATGAGACTACCCCGAATAGAAAACCGGGGATTGCCCCGGCCTTGCCTA
>JACAUC010000449.1 GCA_013390945.1 Candidatus Chloroheliaceae bacterium | reverse complement strand
GATGCTGCTCCGTCAGTTGATCCTCTTCTCTTATGCCAAGATTGTAGGATGCTGCGCCAACTGGGTCAACTGGTTGTGCCGCCAGTTGATCTTGACGTACCACTATTCTTGCCAGACTAGGCTACAAACTGGTAAGATATAATTTAACTTAATGGCCTAAGAGTGGTAGAGGAGGTGTCAAATGTCGGAAGAGCAGGACGATCAGATTAGACCCAAACCAGAACGCCCCCATTTGGCGGAGGGCTATGGCGTTGACCGCACAAAGGTAGAGGGAATGTTGCCTTGGAGCAAAGTATGTGACCTAATGACCACTTCCCGCAACTATTGGATCGGAACAACTCGACCAGATGGCCGACCTCACGCAATGCCTCTTTGGGGGGTTTGGCTGGACGAAGCGTTCTACTTTGGTACCAATCGTAATTCGCGGAAGGGGCGCAATCTGGCGGCAAATCCAGAACTGGTAGTACATCTGGAGAGTGGTGATGAGGTGGTGATTTTTGAGGGCCAAGCCGAAGAAGTTACCGCTAAGGCCATACTTTCCAAAATAACACAAGCCTATGCTACAAAATACGCAGGGTTTGATCCCAACCCAGAAGGAGGGCCACCAGAAGCTATCTACTATCGGTTGCGCCCTAAAGTGGCCTACGCTTGGCTAGAAAACGATTTCGTGGCAAGTGCCACTCGCTGGCACTTTGACTCAACTCCCTAGCAACCGCGCCGATACTTAAAGAAGTATCCTCTCAGAATTTCGGGGTAGGGGTGTATGGCATACGCCCTATGTGGGACGGGTTTACTCAATAAACCCCTACTTATTGAAAAGATACCTAAAGAATCCGGTCACTATATTGGGTAATCCAGTTTACCAGCATAGGGATAGTGAGGTGGTAGTCTCCCGCCCGTTCGCAGATCAGGTCGCGGCGTAACAGGCGTTGGGTCGCTTGCCGCGCAACTTCGGGCGTTAGTCCGGTGAGTTCGGCAAGACGGGTGTAGTCGGTGGGGAGAGTCTGGTGCTGGCGCAAGGCTTCTAGGCAAGTCCGTTCCTCCGGGTGGGTGCGTTGCCACAAATCCTCAAAATAACTGCCCCAACTTTCTAAAGTGGCCGTGATAGCAGCAGGAATATCTGCCATCTCCGCCTGCTCGCGCTCCTCGCTATTGAGATAGTTTATCAAATCCGAACAGACCGCCTGCACCAGCAAGGGTTGGCAACCTGTCACTCGAATAATCTCCTCCACCACCGCCGAAGTATAAATCTCGTCGCCGCGAAAATCGGGCAAGGGTTTGGTAATCAGCAGACGAGCCTCGTCCGGCTTGAGGAAACCCACCTTCACATTTTTGACATTGACAAAATACCCAGCCCAACCCATCTCGCCAAAAGTCTTTACCCCACTAAAGAGCAGGGCCAATCGGGGCCGATGCTGGATGATATTGCGAAACCAATCCAGCAGTAGTCCCAAATTCATGGCCTGTTGGGTGGCAACGTCTTCCAACTTCTCAAATTCGTCAAAGGTAATCAGCACCGTCCGGTCGGCCTTTTCCAGCACTGCTTCCACCCCCTTCAACCACTCATCGAGGGTGGTATAGACCGCCATCTCATTTGCGGCCTCTTTTAGACGCTTACGCGGTGGTTCCTTGATGGCATGGCCGCTCCGGTTCAAGGCGGTATAGATCTGTTCCGCCAGATTGCCCAAGAGTGCCGCCGCACTCGCCCGACTGGAGACGTGTTGCAAATCGAAAAAGACGGGCAGATAGCGTTTGCCTAGCAAATTTGGCATCTGCTTGAGGGCACTGGTCTTGCCCATGCGCCGTTCGCCATAGAGCAGGAAGGTGGGGCGGCGCAAACCTTGACCCAAGGCCACCTCGATCAATTGCCCAATATCGCGCCGCCCCACAAATAGATTATCCTGCTCCAAGGGGCGCGAATCGAGCAGACCGCCCGGAATATAGGGATTGTACAAAAAGCCCGCCTCTTCCACTTCGGTCTCCAACCGCGTGTTTTCACGGTTGGAGACCGCCAGCCATTTTTCGGCGACTCCGGCTAACCGTTGGTTAAAGCGGTTATTGCTGAAGGTGGCACTACTCCGCATCTGTCGGAGGCTCTGCTCAAAACTCTTCAGGCTTTCGCGTTTGGCCTGTAGACCTCGCGCATTAAAGTAGCGACTAGCCTCCCGACTGGCCTCGTTTAGACGCACAATCGAGGTGCGCCAGCGGGGGTCAAGCACCCCCGACGATTCTTCTGGCAAAATTTGCTCTAGCCGATTAGAGGCGGAGGCAATATCGCGCAGGCTCTCCCGCTCGCTCATCTCTGCCACCACAATTTCCAGCATTGCTTTTTGGGCCGCCTCTAGTTGGAGGGAGCGTTCGCTGGCAATAAAGGCCAACTCTTCTAAAGCCTTCTCCTTATTCTGTTCGGCGGCTATTAGGAGCAGACGGGTTAGAAAGGGTAGCGGAATAAAGACATACTCATCCCAATAGAGGGCCGAACGGTGCAGGCAACCAAACACCTGGGGGGGGTGTTTTAGACTTTTGCGATAGGCTCGCAGCACCGAGGGACCACTAACCAGATAGAGCGGCAAGCGGTAATAACCAATCAGATAGCCGATGCCTCCTGCGATGCCTCCTGCGATGCCTCCTGCGATGCCGAATGCGATGCCTCCTGCGATGCCGAATGCGATG
>JACAUC010000448.1 GCA_013390945.1 Candidatus Chloroheliaceae bacterium | reverse complement strand
GTGAAAGCCTAGTGATTGGCTTAGTTTGATCAAACGCGCCATTTAATTCTGAAGATTACATATTATCTACAGACTTTATCCATCCAGATTATATCCAGACTTGAGGCATTAGTCAAGCCTCTTGTATCAGGTCAAAGATACTCTTCCCAAAACCCTTTTGTGAACTTTTTCCCACATCAACTCCCACTTCAACTAAGGAAGGGCTTGGTTCATTCGCTTGAAGATTTCATCTAGTTCTTCACGTGAAGCCCGGCTGGTTTTTTCGGAAAAGCCGTAAGTGATTTCTAACTCTCCATCTTCGATTTGTTTTATAACCGCGTCGGCAAATTCAGCTAAAGGTACTCCAGTGGTATGCAGCCCAGTCCCTCCCAAATTGGTGTTCACTGCCGGTGGCACAATTTCAAGCACCTTAATCGGCGTTTTGGAAAGTTGGTGTCTCAACGATAGGGTAAAGGAGTGGAGTGCTGCTTTGGTAGCACTGTAAACCGGTGCAAAGGCTGCTGGTGTAAAAGCCAAACCCGAAGTGACATTGATGATGGCAGGATGCTGTTGTTTAAGCAAATGTTTAATAAAGAGCATTGAAAGATGTACTGGTGCCTCAAAGTTAGTCACTATCTCTTGCTGGACTAACCCCCACTCTAGGTCTTGAGTGAACTGAAAACGACGCTGAATGCCAGCGTTATTAATCAGCACATTCAGGTTAGGAAACTGACTCGTAGCCCAATTGAGCAGTGTAATACGTTCCGCTTCTTTTGAAACATCACAGACCTGAATCTTTAATCTAGGATGTTTTGCTTGGGCTTCTTGCAATAACTCCTCTCGCCGACCACAAATCAGGACTTCACTGCCTGCTTGAAGAAATCGTTCGGCCAAAGCCAGACCAATGCCTTCAGACCCTCCAGTGATAAGTATCGTGTTTGAGCTTAAATCCATTTTGATTATCTCCTGTTTAATTATAGTCAATTATATATCTTCAGGTTTGCTTTTAGAATCTTCTGGCAGTTTTTAGGCTTGACCTGCACTATATTCTTCCAAAACCTTTCCTGAATATCTATAGTCCTATAGGGATTCAAACAACATTAGAAACAGCGCATCTAGAACGGAAGCACATTCTGTACCTTGCCTGAAAAGAAGGCTGGATTACGGTTTCTTCTTTGTAAATCTGTCTGAAATCCCGTTCTAAATGCGTCATAACGCTAATGGGTTGACTTACTGATTAGCACAGGTCAATAGTCGGGTCTTCTACGGCACTCCCTTTTTTGCGCCACTTAGTTGTGAGAGGGATCGGCGGTAGCGCCACCAGATTTATCACCAATTCGAGGCTGGCGGTAAGCGAGAGTTTGGCCTTCACTTTGCTGCCTTTGGGCTTGCGTACCAACACCGAAAGAGCTTGCGCCCCACCGATTTCATGTGATTTGGTGCGGCTAAATTGCCAAGAAATGTCGCTGGCCTGCCGCCCGAAGGCTTCCAGTTTAGGATTGTAGACGACGTATTCTTGCTTATTCTCGATCTTTAGCGGCACGACGCTTGCCTCCGCTTCTACCGGGCCAAGTTTGGCCTTGATTTTGAAATCCGGCCCCAACGTGAAGTTTTTGCTAACCTTAATCTCATCCTCCACTTTTTCAGGATAGAGGTCATAAGCCATTGCCGCACCTGCAACCGGGGAGGCGGGGTCTTGTGGCTCGGTGATAAGCTTTATCTCAAAGTTGGCCTGATGAAACCGAGAATTGTCTCCGGCCTGAAAAGAGCAGGCGAATTGTACCAGATAAAAGTCGTACTGCTTCAACTGAAGTTGTATATCGGCGGGGATTTCCTCTCCCGATTTTTTTAGAAGCGGCACGGCAGGTAGCACCACCGGGTCGCCTATCTGGATGCGCCCTTTGCCACCCAACCAAGATTTCAGGTCTTTGGTGGTGGAGAGGGTGCGGATAGCCGCTTCCAGTTTTTTCAGGTTTTCCGGGGAGATTTCGGTTTCTACCTCGAATAGTTCGTTGGTCTGGTCGGAAAGTTCCATAAGATTTGCTCCTTTTTTATCTGTGCGTGATTGTAGTTTTACTCTGCCTCTTGCAATCTTTCCAAGATGGCTCCAATCAAAGCTTTACCCGCTTCGTCCAGCTTGCGGGTGAGAATGGCAGGGTTGCGCTCCCCTTCTAGTGCCAGCCTTTCGAGGGCTTTGCCTAATTCGCGGGTCTCTTTGTTCTCCTGCATCTTTTCAATTAGCTCGGTGGCAATGGGCAGGGCAGTTTCATCTCCTCTGGCAGCAGCTACCAGCGTGTTGAAAAAGGCTTCTTGAGGGTCTTCGGTGGTTTTTCCCTTTTGTACTACCCCAAAAGCCAATTGGATAATGGCCTGATCTATCTGATCCAGAGCGGCAAAGGCCACCTGTAGTTTGCTCTGATCCTGCTCTCCTTTTAGGAGTAGCCGCACAACCACCGCCAGATTCCTGAAATCGCTGCCTTCGCTCTCAAACTGAGGTAAGATACGCTGCTCTACAATTTGGAGTGCCTCGCTATCCCCGCCGAGTGCCAAACCGAGCAGTTGCCCTACCTGCTGCTGCTGACTCAATTGTCCGCTTGCCTGAACCTGATCTTCCCCGGTTTGCTCCAACTGTGAAGGGTCGGCTAAGTTTGCCAAGACCTGCCCCATAATGGCGGTATCTATCTCGTCTAATCCTCTGCTGGG
>JACAUC010000447.1 GCA_013390945.1 Candidatus Chloroheliaceae bacterium | reverse complement strand
GCAGGAAAATCGGCTGACGGCAACCAGTTGGCGCAGCACTCCTACAAAATACGGGCCATCCTCAAGATTGGGGCGCAGGAAAATCGGCTGACGGCAACCAGTTGGCGCAGCACTCCTACAAAATACGGGCCATCCTCAAGATTGGGGCGCAGGAAAATCGGCTGACGGCAACCAGTTGGCGCAGCACTCCTACAAAATACGGGCCTTCTCTAAAGGCTGTTGGATGCTGCTCCGCCAGTTGATTGTTCGATGCCGCGTAACCTGGGTTCCGTTGGTTGATTGGATAATTAAAGCAGAATGAGATATAATTGAAATAGTTGAGAATACAATAGAGGAAATGATAGGTCTCAAGGGAGCAAGCTTTGGAAAAGACTCTGGTGGTAAAATTAGGTGGTAGTACTTTGGGGGGGCAAGCGGCCACAGGAGCGCCGGATACGACGCTGGATGATCTGCTGCGCTTGGCCCGTGAAGGAAGAAAGATTGTCTTAGTACACGGAGGCGGAAATGCTATAAATGGCCTGCTCAAGAAATTGGGGCAGGAGCCACGCTTCCATAATGGCCTGCGCGTAACCGATGCGACAACACTTGAGGTCGCTTTGATGATGTTGCGCGGTCAGATCAATGCCGAATTGGTGGCGGCGATCAATCGGGCCGGGGGGCCGAAAGTGAGCGCGGTCGGTTTTAGCGGAGTAGATGGTCGCTTGCTGGAATGTCGGCGGGATACCGCCCATGGCGATATAGGCTTTGTGGGCGAGGTAGTAAAGGTCAATTCCCTAATGCTAGAAGTGGCCCTTAACGCAGGGCTAATGCCAGTGGTGGCCCCTTTTGGCTTCTCCTTAGATGCGGATGCCCGTATCTTCAATATTAACGCCGATAATGTAACCGCTCAGCTTGCCGCTGCCCTCCAAGCCGAGGATTGTGTCTTTCTCACCGATGTACCCGGAGTATTGAATCAAGCAAAAAAGACCATTCCTAACTTGACTCCCCGCCAAGCCCACGCCCTAATCGAGCAAGGGGTTATTGCCGGAGGGATGATCCCCAAAATCGAGGCCGCCCTTAAAGCCTTGGAAGGTTCGCAACGAGTTCTAATCCTAGATGGACGACCCCCCAATGCGCTCTATGAAGCGGTAGTTCACTCTCAGGTAAATGGAACGACGCTAACCCAAGATTAAACACCATGATTATAGATGCCCACATTCACATCTTTTCGCCAGAGATGAGGGGCCAACGCGAAAAGCTTTGCCAAAGAGATGCCCGGTTCGCCGAATGTTATCATTCACCCAAAGCGCGAATGGTCAACGCCGAAGAACTGATTACCGTAATGGATGCAGCAAAAGTGCGGCGAGCGGTGGTAATAGGCTTTGCCTTTGACGATGGTCTACTTTGCCGAGCCTCCAATGACTATATAATTGAGGCTGTCCAGCGTTATCCGCATCGCCTGATTGGGTTGGGCGCAGTGCAACCCCTCGATGGAGACTCGGCGGGATACGAGGTCGAACGCTGCTTTGCTGCTGGGCTTTCCGGTCTGGGCGAACTTAGCCCCGACGGTCAGCAGTTTGACCTGACCGAACGAAGGGTTATGGAGCCACTAGCCGAATTGTTGGTTAAGGGTGATAAGCCTTTGCTAATTCATGCCAGCGAGCCAATGGGACACCCCTATGGCGGCAAGGGCCAAACTACTCCTGAGAAGATCTTGCGCTTGGCTGAAAACTTTCCCAAGTTAAAGATAATTGCCGCTCATTGGGGCGGAGGTCTGCTCTTTTACGAATTGATGCCAGAGGTACGCTCCAGCCTGACCAACCTCTACTATGATACGGCGGCTACTACCTACCTCTATCGTTTTGAAATCTTTAGGGTAGCGTTGGCGGCTTGTGGCCTAGAAAAGATTCTTTTTGCCAGCGATTATCCAGTACTTGGCCCGGCCCGTTTGTTGGAAAGAATAAGGAAAGAGGCCCAACTCACCCCTCCCGAATTGAAAGCAATTCTAGGGGGCAATGCCGCCCGGTTGTTTGGTCTAACCGAAAGCGAAAGGAGCGAACCATGATTGTAGCAGTACGCGGACGGCTAGAAGGGATGGGGCTAGATAGCGTCATCGTAGAAGTGGGCGGAGTAAGCTTGCGCGTCTTTGTACCGCTATCGCTCTTAAACGAGGTAGGCGAAATCGGCAGCGAGGTGAAATTTTACACCCACTTTTATATCCGCGAAGATCAGCTTTCGCTCTATGGCTTTAAGAATCAGCCTCAGCTAGATCTTTTCGAAATGTTAATTAGCGTAGCCGGAGTAGGGCCAAAAGCCGCCCTAAGTTTAATCAGTGCCGCGACCGTAGAGGCCATTCACCTCGCTATTGCCCAAAGCGAAGTAGATTTTCTAAAGAAAGTGCCGGGAATTGGACCCAAAACGGCCAGCCGCATTATTTTAGAGTTGAAGGGCAAATTGGTAGAAGTAAGTAAGCCTACTAAAACCGCTGCACTCACCCCAGGAGCAGATAATAAGTCCACCACTGCTGCCCTCGAACGCAGGCAAGTGATCGAGGCTTTGACCAACCTAGGTTATAGTTCGGCAGAGGTACAAACGGCCCTCGCGACCCTCCCGCAAGACCGCCCCCTCACCTTAGAGGAACAAGTCCTAGAGTGCCTCCGCTACCTAGGACAGTAGGAGGGATTTCCAATCCCGATTTTAAACCT
>JACAUC010000446.1 GCA_013390945.1 Candidatus Chloroheliaceae bacterium | reverse complement strand
AAAAAAGAGCAAGAACGCCTATTCCTTGAGCTAAAAGACCTAGCTACCAGCCACAAACGCCGTCGCGACATTGGGAAGCGGCTAAGCGAAATCGGCGATCCTCGCCGGGGGATTGGGTTAGACCAGAATGGCTTGCCAGACATAGAATGGCTACCAGTATTTCCGGGCGGTCAAGTTAAAATTAAAGATGAGGATTTCAAGGTTGCACCATTCTATATTGCCCGCTACCCAATCACCTACGCTCAATACGATGCCTTTGTAAACGCCAAAGATGGCTTCAATAACCCGGAATGGTGGAAAGATATGCCAAAAGATTATCAGATGCAAAAGCTGGATAATCGGTATACTAAACCACCTAACTACCCGCGTGACTATCTTTCATGGTATCAGAGTGTAGCCTTCTCGCGTTGGCTCTATAGTCGGCTAAAGGGTGTCGAGTTACCTAACCTAGATAAATCTTCTAAGTCTGGATGGGTTATAGGCCAAAATGCCGAGGTGCGGTTGCCGACGGAATGGGAGTGGCAGTGGACCGCTCAAGGCGGACGGGAACAGCGAGAATACCCTTGGGGTGCATGGCAGGAGGGCTATGCCAATACTTATGAGGCCAAGCTAAATCAAACGGTAGCGGTAGGAATGTATCCACATGGGGCAGCGTTATGTAAAGCTGAAGATATGAGTGGCAATATTTGGGAGTGGTGTTTGAATGAATATTCTGATCCTAGTGCTATTAAAATAATAGATAGCACAAATAGTCGTGTGCTGCGCGGCGGTTCGTTCGACAGCTTTGCCTACTTTGCCGCCTCCGCTGCCCGCTACAACTTCAGCCCGAACCTCGACCTCTACCGCTCCGGCTTCCGGGTCGTGGTTCCCCCTATCCTGCGTCTCTGATCTCTGAATCCTCTGGACTCTGAAATCTGTAGCTCTGTCCTCTCTGGAGGGGGGTATGGGGGGTATCCCCTCGCCTCGGCGCAGCAGTGCCGCAAAATTTTTTTAGGGGTTTTTAGTAGTGTCAACTGGCGGAGCAGCATCCCACAGGTGAGGGGTGAGGGACAAGGTTGGAGGTAAGGGAAGATCAACTGGCGGAGCAGCATCCTACAAGATTTGGGCTTTCCGACTAGAATGTGACTATGGAAAACTATTTGTAACCTGGTTTAGCCTACCTATCTGCCTGTAAACTGGTTTCTCTTAGGCCAAGATTGTAGGATGCTGCTCCGCCAGTTGATCTTCACCTACCACTACTCTTGCCAGATTGGATAGCTCTTGGACTTTGCAACAGCCTTAGCAGCATCCCACAGGTGAGGGGGCAAGGAAAATCAACCGACGGCAACCAGTTGACGCGGCATCCCACAGGTGAGTCACCTAACCAAAGAGGTAGAGTTGTCTACCGCGTTCTTGTAGGAGTGCGGCGTAACTTGGGTTTCGTCCGCCGATTTTTCCACCATCAAGTTCTAACTATCAAGAGAGTCACCTTTTTGCAACTGCAACCATATCTCAAGATCAGCAAGGGTAGAAAAGCTCAACAAATGGTCGCCTAGATCTTCTAATTGGGCTAAGGTTAGAGTACTAATTTGCTGCTCTATTTCAGGCGGAAACTGCCCAATCTTGCGCTTGAGTTGCCTAAGCACAATCTCGGCTGCTCCAGATTGTTGACCCTCCTTGATACCCTCCTTAATGCCCTCTTCTCTTCCCTTTTTGATACCCAAACGCTCAAAGCTGGTAACATAAGCCATTTTTGCATCCTCCTATAAATGAGCTATACGGGCTTGAGCCAGTGGCTCCAAATCCTCTGGTAAGACCATGATCCAATCTATAAACCGGAGCAATTGCCGCACTTGTTTTTTCTCATAATTCCTTTGGTAGAGTAGCTCCACCAACCGCACTTTCCATTCTAATAACTCATTGGGATTTTTCTTTTCCTGCTGAGCTTTGAGGTGAGCCATTACCACTAACGCGAAGGGATTCAACTCGGCCTCCAACTTAGCCCACTTATCATTATAATCCACCAACTTTACAAAGGGAAAGTGAAACAGTAACTCATAGCCCCCTTCCTCCTTCTGATGAAACTCGCACGGGCGGTAACTATCGCTCTCGTCGGTTAAGATTGCCAAACTGATGACTTTGGCGGTAGGTGGAGGTGGTATCCCTTCCTCGTGGGCCTTCTTCTGATTCATCTCGTAAAACCGATCAAAGATGCGGTAGTTGTAGATGTACATTCTCTCGGCAAAGGTAGGGTCAGAATAACTCTGTACCTCAATATGGACAAAGAGACAGACCGCTTGTTCCTCACCTATTCGATGAACTTTAACCAATTTATCGGCTAACCTTTTACCTGTTAGGTTCTCGACCGAAAGCTTTTGTAATTCGGTGTCCAAAAGCTCATAACCTAGCTCCCAATTGATGACTTTATGCGTCTCAGGGAAGAAAAAAGCCATAAAATCAGGGAAGGAGCGATCCAGCATATCTTTCCAGACGCTATCGGATTCACTATAGGTAGCGGTGGTAGTGTCAGTCGTGGCGGTGGTAGTGTCGGCAGCGATGGTAGTATTGGTCTTTGGAGTGTTACGTTTCTTTGCCATAAAAATCCTTTCCGATGGGCAATTTTATTTTTGAATAAATTGCCTGTGACAAATACCTAACTTAGCTTAGGTCACTTGACCGTAGACTGGTCGTAGACTGGTCGTAGACTGGTCGTAGACTGGTCGTAGACTGGT
>JACAUC010000445.1 GCA_013390945.1 Candidatus Chloroheliaceae bacterium | reverse complement strand
ATCGAGATTAGAAATCTCTCCTACAAATGGTTATCGAGATTAGAAATCTCTCCTACAGGTTTAGCTTATTTGATCCGGCTTGAACGGGTATCTAGTAGGGGTTGGCGGTTCTTTAATCCCCCGGCTATTCGTGCAAGCTGGAAATATTCGTATTGGCTCATCAGCAGACGATCAGAATGGGAGAGACCACTAAAGCTATCTGCTTGGCTACGATGACACTCCAGAGCAGACCACTTGAGCCGGGCGGTACGGTGTATATCTACTTTAACGGGCAATCTGGTTTCAGGTAGTCCGGTTAAGCGTAGAGGTAAATCTCCTAGCGAACCCTCCATTCGGCTACTTAAACGTTGAACGGTTTGTCCGTTCAGGCCAGCATAAAACAAAGCACTGCCCGGTCGGGCTACTTGTTCAAAAGCTAAGGTGGTCTGTTGGCTGGCGGCAAGGTGATCGGGATGTCCGGTTAAGCCATCTGGCCCAAAGGTCAAGACCACTTCAGGCTGGCGAGCCTCTATTACATGGGCAATAGAGCGAGCTACCGTGTTCGTTCCTATGTCGGTTAAGCGTCCATCCGGGAAATTTAGCACCGAAATTAAATCTACCCCCAACACCTTACAACACTCTTCCAACTCTGTCCGCCGTAGCCGAGCTAACTGATCTGGACGTTGCAGGCCAATTGCGGAAGCTCCACCCTCACCATGGGTAAGACAGAGCAACTCTACTCGCGCTCCACACCGGGCATAATGGGCTAGTGTGCCACCTACCAAGAACGCCTCATCGTCAGGATGGGCAAATACGGCCAGAATGGAAGGATAATCTGAATTTCGGTGGAGGTAGTTATGTATCACGGTTAAACCGATACCTTTCTGTGCTAACTACTCTCTTGGAAAGAACCAAGAGGGTATTGCCTCTAATTCCAGTTACATCTACTTTTTCTTCCTTAGAAATTAAAAACTAAGTTATCTAAGCCAAACCTTTGTTGATTATGTAGTTCAACATTATTACCTATCGCTAGGTTAACATACCTGATAGGTTTTGTCAATATACGGTTAAGCAATTGACCTACTGAAGGGTTAGGGTTAAGTTTGGTGTTACTTGTGGCTTGGTTTGAATTATGGAATAGAGATTAAGCGGGTGCGTGGTCCAGCTTTGAGTACTTGGCTTGGTAGCTCGTGTCCTATGAAAGATTGGGCGAGGTTGGCACATTCAATAAGTTTCTTCAGATCAATGCCCGTCTGTACGCCCATATCGTGAAGCATATTAATTGTATCTTCAGTGCAGATATTCCCGCTGGCACCCGGAGCATAGGGACAGCCACCTAAGCCTCCTAGCGAAGCATCAAAATGGATCACGCCCGCCAAGAGACCAGCCAGCACATTTGCCAGACCACTGCCACGTGTATTATGAAAATGCAGTCCAAGTACCACCCCCGGAAATCGGCGACGAAACTGCTCTACCATAGTGGTTACTTGAACCGGATTTGCCATACCGGTCGTGTCTCCTAGAGTGAGGCGCGTTGGTTGAGGGTTTAATTCCAGCAGACGGTCGGCTACCCACATTACCTGTTCAATTGCCACCTCCCCTTCATAAGGGCAACCGAAGGCCGTTGAGATGACGGCATCAAAGGGAAGATTTACTTCACCTAAAATAGCGGCTACTTCCTGAGCAGCTTGAAGTGAATCTCTGACCGACCTTCGCAGATTTCTTAGGCTATGGCTCTCACTAGCCGATAGAAAAATTTCGACTTCATCCACTTGGGTTTCAATCGCTCGTTGCGCTCCTACTGCATTTGGAATTATCGCGCTATAGATTACCCCTGGAACCCGTTCGATTCCGGCCAGCACCTCTGCGGCATCTCGCATTTGGGGAAGAGCTTTAGGATGGACGAATGAAGCGGTTTCAATTCGTTTTAAGCCAGTATGGGAGAGGGCGTTTATCAAACCTATTTTTTGTTCGGTCGGAACCCAGACTGCTTCATTTTGCAACCCGTCGCGTGGTCCTACCTCGCGAATATTTACTTGTTGAGGAAAGCTTAACATCTCTCCAAACTCCTCGCTCGGTATAAAATCTCCATCCATAACTGAGCAATTATAGCACAGTGAAAAAGTTCGGGTATATTTCTCCGTTAGCGGGTAAGGCTGTGGCAAAGTCGCCGGGCGGAGTCGCATCCAACAGATTTGACCCTTGTTAGGAAGCAACGTCAACTGGTCACTGTCAGGTGACTTTGCCACAGCCTTTGCCTTCTGCCAAAAGTTATTCAGGTTAAAATATGGTACAATCAGCCTTGTAAAACAGCTTGCTGGCCTACTGCGAATAAGTCTTAGCGTAGTTCCAGTGCTGCTCTATCTTTACAACCGTTATAGTTATTAAAGAGTAAAGCACCCATGAAGCTAATAATGCTGGATGAATATATTATCAACCTTGAGCAAGTTACTTACATTAAGATTTTCACTTTTCCGCTGATTGAAGGGGGAAAAGGAGTTAAGGTTACGGTCTACTTCAATGGGACAGAAGGTAGCATTTTTGGCAAAGGCGGGGATGGTAAACACGATTTAAAGCTAACAGGTAAGTTAGAGCAAGATTGTATTGAATTTCAGGGCGATCAGGCCCGACGGCTCTGTGTCTATTTGTACCGGGTGGGCTATCTTGATATTATTACGTGAAATCGGGATTAGGAAATCGGGATTAGGAAATCGGGATTAGGAAATCGGGATTA
>JACAUC010000045.1 GCA_013390945.1 Candidatus Chloroheliaceae bacterium | reverse complement strand
TTGACCCACCAATACGCACCACAGACCCTTACAATATTGACCCACCAATACGCACCACAGACCCTTACAATATTGACCCACCAATACGCACTAACGATCCTTACAATATTGATCCTCAACCTTTGACTAGTAACCTCTATTTTAGTGACCCTCAACCACCGCCTGCTCCTTACAATCCTAACTCTACCGATTCCTATGCGGTGCAGCCAGTTTCGGCGTTTGGGCCATCACCCTCTTATTCCCCCTTGAATCCTGGCCCCCCGCCTAGCTTCAGTGGCACTATTTTCGAGGAGCCGCCTTCACCTTACGACAATCTGTTCAATCCCCGGCCAGTGCCGTCACCTAGTAGCCCAACACCATTGCCCAATAATCCTTTGGCCGCTTTTACGCCTCCGCCCGTCAACGCACCACGTCCCTTGGAGATGGCGGAGCAAATTCGCAGGGCTTACAATCCGCTTATAAAACAGATTCGCGCTATCGAGAAGCCCGTAATTGCCGCCGTTAACGGCGTAGCAGCAGGAACTGGGTTGGGTTTGGCGTTGGCCTGTGATATTCGTTACGCCAATGAGCGTACTCGTTTTGTAGAAGTTTCGATTCGGGTGGGCTTATTGCCCGGTGGTGGCAATGCCTTCTTTTTACCGCGATTGATTGGCCTAAGTCAGGCATTGGAACTGGCCTTTAGCGGCGATGAGTTGGGGGCAACCGAGGCAGAACGGTTGGGTTTGGTCAATCGGATTGTGCCAAGTGAGCAATTGATGGAACAGACCCGCAAGTTTGCCGTTCGTTTGGCGAAAGGCCCCACTCGTGCCATTGGTTTGACCAAATCCCTCGTTTACAGTAGTACCAATCTGACTTTAGATCAAGCCTTAGAGCAAGAGGCCCGTTTGATGGAGGAGACTAGCCAGACCAAAGATTACAAAGAAGGTCTACGCTCTTTCCTAGAAAAGCGTCCCCCAAAATACCGGGGAGAATAATCTTGAGTAGGGGCGCATTGAATGCGCCCGCCCTGCATTTGGGCGGATGCCATACGCCCGCCCTGCATTTGGGCGGATGCCATACAACCAAAGGTTGTAATGTTGTATTGAATATTATACGCCCAAATATTGAATGCGCCCAAAGTAAGGCGGGCGCATTCAATGCGCCCCTACATATTGAGATGATTCCGGTTTACGATTAATCTCAGCTTAGGAGTTGATAAACGAACTTATTGCCATAGCCTTTCCGGTCTAGCCAACAGATTGCTAGTTCTTTCTCTTCTTGGCTGGTAGTGGTGTTTAACAAAGTTAGAACGCTTTCTAATTCTCCCTCCACTTGCATATCAAACCGCATTAACTTCTTGGCAAGAGAATAAGTCCCCTCACCACTACCCGCTTTTTCCCAGACTTTTTCGGAATGGTTATGGACGCTGATGGTGAGCGGAATAGTAGTCTCCATCCAACTAGTTTTATGGGGTAAAGTTGCCATAGTGCGGTCAGGTTTTTCGGTTGCCAGCGATTTGACTTCACCTAAACGGTAAACCTCTGAACCGCTATCTTGTTTGGGAGTAAAGCGGTGTAACTTACCCTCTTTAAGGTAAACAAAGATTTTTATGCGATCCACTCCCAGATACTCCTGAACTTGAAATCGAGTTAGCAATTTTTCTTTGGTTTTCATTTCATATCTCCTTATTTAGCAAGGTTATTATTAAATCGGATTACAGTCTAATTATACTCTATTTTGATAAATAAGGCGACGAACAGCCTCTAAAAGAGTCTCTACATCGCGCTTGGCTACAAAATCGGTCGCTCCCGCCGCTATAGCGAGTGCTTGGGTTTGAAGGTCATCTTGCACACTAAGAATGATTATTTTGAGTTGTGGATAAGATGCGGCTAATCGAGCCGTTGCCAGCAGTCCATCTAAATCGGGCATTAATAAATCCATTATTACCAAGTCGGGATTGAGTTCGGCGGTCATCTGAATGGCTTCTCGACCATTTCGGGCTTCGCCAACAATATAGACCCCTGGTTCCAGTTGAAATTGCAGTTTGAGACTATTCCGTACCACCAATTCGTCATCTACCAACAAGATTCTAATAACAGGCTTAGCCGCCGGAGAGTGCAATTTTTCTAAAGGATTCCTATCTTCTAACATAATCATAATATATCCTTTGCCGATAATCCTACCTAAATTTAGGTTATACTAGGTTCAGTCAGGTACAACTCAAAACGCTTTGATAGGGAAGCCTGAAATCTTACGCTTTGTAGTTGTACTGTTTTGAACCCGGTACTGGTTATACTATAGCGGAGTGTTTTACTTTTAGCCTCATGCGAGGGCAGGATTTTGAAGGGATAACTATGAAGGATGAGAAATTTCCCCCGATTGGGGGAGGGAGAAGTCCTACTTTAGTAGGAGTGGTTTAGTTTGACCTCTACCCGGATAAGAGTGCCAAGGGAGGGTTTACTCTCGATAGTAAGCAGGGCACCCAACTGTTTGACCCGTTCCCGCATAGATTGTAGCCCTAAATGTCCGGGAAATTCACCAGTCGGATCAAAGCCCTTCCCGTAGTCCTCTATCTCTAGGCGTAATTCTTGGGTATCCCAAGCCAGTTGTAACCGTAATTTTTCGGTGCGGGCGTGTTTTACCGCATTATGAATGGCCTCGCGAGCCACCCGGTAAAGGGTCTCCTTGTAAGCGAGCGGTATTTCCGGCTCACTCGTTTGGAGTTCCAGTTGCACCTTCACCCCATGCCGAGTCTCTAGCGGCGCGGCTTGCTTGACAAGTGCGCCAACCAATCCTTCCCGTGCCAAAGTCTCTGGTCGCAGTTCAAAGATAAGCGCTCTCATCTCGTCCAGTCCCGCTTTTGCCAGTGTTAGAATATAGTCTAGGGTTTGGCGGGTCAATTCGGGTTCATCACGTTCTAGCAGGGTACGTAAAGTACGGGAACCCAGTTGAATACTATAGAGTATCTGTGAAGTCGAGTCGTGCAATTCTCTTGCTAAGCGTTGTCTTTCCTCTAAAACGGCTAGGCTTTGGGCTTTTTGATAGAGCCACGCATTTTCTAGGGCGAGTGCCGCCTGATTGCCTAAAGCTAAAGCTAGTTCGGCTTGGCGAGCAGTATAGTACCCAGGTTCAGCGTGTACCAATTCGATCATACCAACTACTTGTTCCTTGACCACCAGTGGCAGGAAAAGCAAGGCTCTGGCGTAGTGGTATAATCCGGTCAGGTTTACTCCCATAAGTGCCTGAAAAGCTTGAGCCGCCGAAGTTGTACCCCGTAAATCGTCTATAATAACCCACTTCTTAGCCAGCAACATCTCCTTGAGAATGGTAGATTGGCTTAGGGTGTGAGCTAGGTTTTGGATCTGTTGTGGAGTGAGCGGGTTGTGGGCGGTTACAAAGTTGAGCCGTTCCTCTTGGTAGGTAAAGAAAATCGCCCCGCTGTAATGTACCAAACGTTGTAATTGGCTTAGCACCACCTCTGCTAAGGGAGCCAATTCAGCGGTAGCCGCGACCTGATGAGATAATTCTAACAGGGTAGTTAACTCGGTAGTCCGTTCTGCCACTAAGCGTTCGAGGAGAGCCTCCTTTTCGAGAAGTTGTTGCTCTTTTTGCTCGCGTTCGATTCGCGACCGGAGGGCGGTTACGCCATACATTAAATCGGCGGCTACTTCGGTTAGGCGGCTAATCTCTTCCGCATCAAAGGCATCCGATTCGGCAGCATAGAGATTGAGTGCGCCGAAGGGTATACCGTCAAGGTATAAGGGGAGTGCAACGGAAGAGGCGTAACCGCGTTGCAGGGCGTTTTTGCGCCAAGGGGTATAATTGGGGTCATTCATAATATTACGGGCGACCTTGGTTTGTCCGGTACGAATCGCAGTTCCGGTTGGACCTTGCCCCCGTTCACTCTCATCCCAAGTTAATTCCAGCGTTTCCAAATAACCTGCTTCAAACCCGGCTTGCGCGATAGGTCGGACAACTCGCCGCTCCCCGTGCTGTTCTGCCACGCCTACCCACGCCAAGCGGTAGCCACCCCGTTCAATTAGCACCTTGCAGAATTGCTGGAAAAGCTCATCCTCGCGTTTGGTTCGGATCAACGCCTGATTAATGGCGGTTTGTAGTAGCAAAGCGCGGTTAAGCTTTGCCAAGTGGGTCTGTGGGCTAAGAGTATCGGTAGGGTTTTCCGTCTCCTCATCTACCGAATTATTTAACCCGTTGGGTGCTGGATTTTGCATAGCATCATCGTCTACCTTCTAGCTTTGGTCATTCCGAACGGGCTAGTTATCATGAGCATCGTCGCGCGGTGGCGGAGTGGAAATCAGCCCTAGGCTGATAGCCTGCATCGCTGCTTGAGTGCGGCTATGCACCCCTAACTTGAGCATTATATTGCTGACATGACTTTTAACCGTCGTTTCTGTAACCTTGAGGCAATCCGCAATCTCCCGATTGGAACGTCCATGCACCAACAGTTCCAATACCTCCATCTCCCGGCGAGTCAGGTCTTTGGGTGGGGCTTCCGGTTGGCGTAGCTCGCGGGTGAGCCGGGCGACGGCTTGCGTGGAGAGCTGGATTTGTCCGGCGGCGGCGGCTTTGATAGCTTGGCATAAATCCACTGCCTCCGTATCCTTCAAAAGATAGCCAATCGCTCCCGCCCGCACCGCTTCCACCACTGACGCATCTTCCATTACGCTAGTGAGGGCCAATATCTCAATTTTGGGTAATTCCTGCCGAATGATCGCCGTCGCCTGAATACCATCCATTACGGGCATCATTAAATCCATCAAAATTACATCTGGGTTAAGCTGACGGGCCATCTCGATAGCTTCCTGCCCGTTGGAGGCTTCACCTACTATTTGTAAGCCTTTGTCCTGGCCGAGCAAAAGCTGTAATCCTTGTCGAACTATGCGATGGTCATCTACAATCAATACGCGAACCGCCACAGCTGCACTCCTTGTTCGGGATGAATAGTAAAAATTTAATGAACTAGGTCTGGATTGCTTCGTAAACGGCCTTCCAGAAAGGTATTTACCGCCGCATCAATCTCCTGAATATCGGTAAGCATAACCCGAAAACCAGCGCGTTGTAGCCGCATAAACATTCCCCCACCCATACCGCCCGACAGTACTAACTTGCAACCCGCCAACCGCGCTACCATTTGCTCGTGGGGGTCTACCTCCTGTTCCTGAGAGAGTTCGGCTTTTCCCAGTCGTTCCAGTAGTTCCTGCCCTACTACCTTTCCGTCCTCGATGGTTATGATTGCAAAATAGAGGGCTTTCCCAAAATGAGCCGTGATCGTTTTACCATCATCCGTAACCGCCGCAATTTTCATCTAGCAGATCTCCTTGACGTGATGAAATTTAATTAAGGTGAGTTTACTACTAAACCTCTTAAATCCTAGGTGCATCTTTGGTTCGTCAATTGGTTGCTGGGTTACTCTCTTTTTGCAATTGCAGCCAACGTTCAAGGTCAGCAATGGCTGAAAAACTTAACCAACTATCAGTGAGAACCAGCTTTAGCGTATTTAGTGTTGTTCGATCTCCGGTGGTAACACACCGCCAAACTTTTGCTAAGGCAAAAGTTTGGCATCGGCTTCCAGCTTAACCCTATCTCTATTATAAGCTATTAGCTTCACCACTGGAAACTCCAAAAGCGATATATGGGAGAAAATCGGCTGGCGGAGCAGCACTCCAACAGAAGACGCTTGATCTTGTGGGAGATTGCTCCGCCAATTGATTGAACCCCTACCCCGAAAGATTGGGGTAGGGGTTCTATGGTGCTACTTTAGCGCGAAGCGCGGACGCATTGCAGTGTATTTTTCTTCCAACTAGGTGCTAGGAAGGAAGTCGTGATCTGCCGATTGGCAAAACCTTTGACCCAAATGTTACGCATTAGGTCATTACCATTCAGCACCAGACCATCTCCCGTGACACCATTGCCATTGATAACCACTGCCGAAGATGGGCTACAAATACTACCGCCATCTATCATTACTCCCGCCGGAACGTGGATAGTCATTGCTCCGGTAAAGGTGATGGTGGTGATGTTGATACTAAAGTTAATGCTAGTTGGTGGACCACCCACAGTTTGAGACAGCACATAAGAGAGCATACCAGGTGTATTACCAGTACCATCATCGGTGTTGGAGGTAACAAGCATCGTGTTATAGACCATATAGCTCAAGTTGCCACTGCTACTAGCGAATTTGCTATCCCCACTGTAGGTCGCGGTGAAGGTGTGACTACCCACGATTAAGCTACTGGTGGTGAAAGTTGCCACCCCGCTAACAATTGCCACCGGACTGCCGTTTAGCGTAGTCGAGCCATCTTTGAAATCCACCGTGCCAGTAGCGGTAAGTGGGCTAATCGTGGCGGTTAGAGTGACCAGTTGGGTAGAGATAGAACCCGCGAATGGATTAGCCGTCAAGCTTGTTAGGCTAGTGACTGCATTTACTGTATAGGGTACATTGCTGGAAGTGCTACCCGCATAGTTACTATTACCACTATAGGCTGCCGTAAAAGTATGACTGCCTGTACTTAGACCACTGGTAATGAAAGTTGCCACTCCATTCGTAACGACCACCGGGCTGCCGTTTAGCGTAGTCGAACCATCCTTGAAATCCACCGTACCTGTGGCATTAGTTGAGCTAAACGTAGCGGTCAAAGTCACCGCCTGACCATAGGTTGAAGTGGAGACCGGGTTAACTGTTAAAGTAATCGCCAACGACGGAAGGGCAAAAGTGTAAGCTGCACCCTGCTGAATATGCGCCACACCGTTAGTGGCTGTTATATTCTTGTTGAAAGCACCAATCAGAGCAGTACTACCATCACCACTCAATGAGACCGACACGCCAAATTGGTCATTAGGTTCGCCCTTAGTGATGTCACTCAAAATCTGCTGTTGTGACCAAGTAGTACCCGTGCGGGTAAAGAGATAAGCCGCCCCCTGTAAGGAGTTCTTTTGGTCCGCACCAATCAGGGCTGTGTTACCACTACTACTCAAGGAGACCGACGTGCCAAACCAATTGGAAGACGATCCTACATTAGTATTGTCCTTCAAGATTTGCTGTTGTGACCAAGTAGTGCCAGTGCGGGTAAAGACGTAAGCCGCCCCCTGATTGGTGTTTACCCAACTTGAATAGCCATTAGTTCCCGTTATACTCGTACCTGCAGCACCGATGAGGGCCGTGTTACCATCACTACTCAAGGCCACCGCATAGCCAAACCGTAGAACCGTCACGATAGTACCGGTATTATTGGTAGCAGTAAAAATCTGTTGTTGTGACCAAGTAGTGCCAGTGCGGGTAAAGAGATAAGCCGCACCCTGTGCGTTGTTACCATTGATAGTCTTGAAGTCAGCACCAATCAGGGCGGTGTTGCCATTACTACTCAAAGCTACTGACCAGCCAAATTGGTCACTACCCGCGCCATTAATGGTATCGCTCAAGAGCTGCTGTTGTGACCAAGTAGTGCCAGTGCGGGTAAAGACGTAAGCTGCACCAGAGTAATTCCGTACACCATTAGTTCCTGTGATACCCTTGTTGTAAGCGCCAATGAGCGCGGTGTTGCCATCACTACTCAACGACACCGCCCAACCAAAGTATTCATTAGTCGCGCCCGTAGTGGTGTCACTCAAGACCTGCTGTTGTGACCAAGTAGAACCAGCGCGGGTAAAGACATAAGCCGCACCCTGACCGCTGTTTGCCCCGATAGTCTTTTCGTAAGCGCCAATGAGCGCGGTGCTACCATCACTGCTTAATGCTACTGCACTGCCAAAGTAGTCATAAGCCGCGCCCGTAGTGGTGTCACTCAAGACCTGCTGTTGTGACCAAATATTACCACTCCGGGTAAAGACGTAAGCCGCACCCTGTTTGGTGTGCGCCACGTTGTTAGTTACCGTAATAGTTTTGTTGGGAACACCAATTAGGGCGGTGTTACCATCACTACTTAATGCTACCGACGTGCCAAAGCGGTCATAATCATTAGTCACACCATCGCTGGCAGTGAATTGCTGAGTCTGCACCAAGGGGTCAATCACTATCGGGTATTGCGCCCCTTCCAGCTTGACCAATATTCGAGCGGTTTGTCCTTCTCCGCCTACTTCCATCCGGCTCGGTAGGGCTTGACCTGTTGCATCGTAAGCATACAAGCCGCCGTAGTTGGTAGCACTACCATTGTCGGAGACTATTTCCAAGCCACCGCCAGCACTACGAAATAAGCCACCTGTTAGGGATAATTCAAGGGAGAGTTCGTTACCGTTTTGTCCGGGCCAAGCTTGGCTCAAGGTAAAACCCTGTTCTAGCCCTTGTGAGTTGTTGGTGTACCATTCGGTCAAGCCAGCACTGCGTTGATATTCCACCCGATTGTCAGTGGCAACCGGGGCGACCGTTGCCAAGCTCTCTAAAACTTGTCCCTGATAACCGATTCCGGTCAGGGCAAGGTTCATGCCATTAAGGGTAACGCCCTCGGCTTGAAAAGAGAAATCTAAACCTTGTGTCGGGTTGTGTCCTTGGATTTCGCCTGTAGTTGTCGCTTCTAAGCGGTAAACACTATCGCTGGCGGCCTCTTGATTTTGGGTTTGCATCCACGCCTGATAGAGACTCTGCTTTAGCTCTTCCGGGTTGCTCGCGGTTGGAGCAGGAGCAGGAATTTTCTCTTCTACGCTAGACACAGTGGTAAGGTTGGGGTTTGCAGAGGGGTTGGCTGGACTGACTTGCCCTTGGTCAACCGTAGGAACGGTTTGAACCGAAGAAGAGGTCATTCCCATCCTAGGTATTAGAGGAAGTAAGAGTAGAAGTACAACCAGTATTAGTTGGCTCACCTGAGCAGGTCGGTTTAGCCGAAGGTTATAGGTTCCCCCTTGTAGCATTGTTCTTAACCTTTCTCGAATACCATAACGGACTTTTTTCTATTGTAATTTTTGCCACTGTAGTTGAGAAAGATTATACCCTTTGATAATGGTAAAAGCAAGAATTTAGTAAAGGAAAAATTGAGGTAAGGAGGTATACCATACGTCCCAAGTTAGGTGGGTTTCTTGGATAAACCCTCAGTAGTTTGACCCCAGATTGGGCTTATGCAATAGTAGTTTGACCTCAGATTGGGCGTATGCAATACACTCCTACTCTTCAACTTACTGAGCGGCTTTCAAAGCTATCTTGACAATAAGATTTACGTTCGATTATACTCTAATTGGGTCTAAGAACCTGTTTTATAATCCGCTTGTTAATGTAATATAGGAATGGTTGATTTATATGTATGTTACTAGCATCGCACTTACTAATTTTCGAGATATAAAAACTAAAGATGAGATTGGTCAAGAAAAACCCTTGCTAAGTGTGCCAAACTTTGACGAAAAATTTAATCTTATAATTGGGGTGAATGGTAGCGGGAAGACCTCCATACTTGAGGCATTAGCGATCTTAATTTCGCGTGTTCTACCCCATATAATTCCTACACCACCTCAAATACGCAACTTTACTGCCACAGATTATAGCGTGAAGAGTGAGCTAATTACAGGAACCCTAAAATTAAATTTTGAGGGTGAGGAGCTGACCTATAACTTCAATAAAGCGGTGAATAGTGCGCTAAAATATGTTCTTAGTTCGAGGAATACTGTCACACGCTTGGCAGAGCTTCACGATAAACGTAATTTATTATCTAAAGCAAGTACGCCGATTGTGCTACTTTATACCACTGACCGGGCCAGTTTTCGTCTTAGCAAAACAATAAAAGCTTCTAAACTAAATGGACGTGCGGTGGCTTACCAAAAGGAGTTAGTTGAAAAAACGGTCAATTATACCGCGATTAGTCAATGGCTACGCCAAGATCAAGAGTTAGCCTCCAAAAATCCACCTAATCACCCGCTACTTGAGACTATTACGGCTGCTCTGCGCGAGTTTGCACCTGCTTTTGGTAAGCTTGAGGAGGAAGTCAATCCACCTAGATTATATATCAATAAGGCGGGGGTACGACTTGGCATTGAACAGCTTTCCGACGGTGAACGTAGTTTCTTGGGAATGGTGATAGATATAGCACGTCACCTTGCCCAAGCCAATCCAAGTGCGGAAGAACCGCTTAAAGGTAAGGGTATCATTTTAATTGATGAGCTTGACTTACACTTACACCCAAAGTGGCAACGCTCTATTGTCGAGTACTTACAAAAGACTTTTCCGAACCTACAATTTATTACCACTACACATTCACCTTTTATTATTCAGTCGCTCAAACCCGGTCAATTGATTAATCTTGATCCAGAGAGTTATGATGAAGAGTATGAATATGCGAACAAGAGCATCGAAGATATAGCTGAAGATGTTATGGGTGTACCAATGCCACAAAAAAGCGAACGCTACTTAGAGATGCTGGAAGCGGCTGAGAATTACTTTCGCAAATTGCGTACTGCTGACCAAAATTCGCCCGAAGAATTAGAGGAACTAAAACGGCAGTATGATGAGCTATCTGTTCGCTACAGCGATGATCCTGCTTATATGGCATTACTCAGGGTTGAGCGAGAAACCCATTTGAGAAAGGAGCAATATGCGTTGCCGCCTGATTCAGGCTTTCAAGGGAACGGCTACTACCTGTTTTGACGCTACAGGAGTTGCAATCGCTAGGGTAGGAGGAAAATTATAACGATTTTACTCGTTCGCCACAACGTTTGGGGGAGCAAGCCCCTTTTCAATTATTGTGACGTGAACCACTTCCAAAACGGAAAAATTAAGCTACAATAATATAGGATAAAGACCTTGGCTAATGTTGGTTCTAGGGTGAGGGTGTTATGCAGGGATAGTTGGTTATTACAATTTCTAAGTCTGACTTTTTCTGAAGTTTTGCAATTAGATTCCTATGAAAGTTATTATATGCTAAGATTTCCATCAAATCATGAATATCGTCATAATTTGGAAAAAATGCTTCTAGCTACTTCTAGAGAAGGGCGACAACGTCTGGCAACCTACCTGCGCCGATACCTATCTCCCTTAGTAGTAGAGGAGTTGCTTACACAAGGTCGGTTGCATTTGCTCACGGAAGAACGCGAAGTTAAAAGAGCCACTGTAATAATTGCAGATGTACGTGGCTTCACCCCACAAACTTTAGAGTCGGAACGGTTGGGACATGGCGCAAAGTCTGTTGTAGAGTTGTTAGAACCTTTCTTTAATGATGCTACCCAGATTGTATTTGAGTACAGCGGAGTAATGGGTGAGTTTTCTGGTGACAAATTTATGGCTATTTTCGGCATTCCTTTCCCTCGCCCTGATGATGCCGACCGTGCTGTTTTGGCTGCTATAGATATTTACACCAATCTTACACGTCTTAATAATAGCCTTTGGGATAGCCGCCACTTGATGGGTTTTGATGTAGGAATAGGATTACATACTGGTGGACCAATTTGGGTGGGAGATATAGGTTCTGATTTGAGACGTGAATTAAGTATGATTGGCACTACTATTAACGCTGCTTCACGGGTAGAAGAACTCACTAAATCGGAAGAATTTGCCCAATTGACAAGTAATTTTAATATAATCCTTACCCAAAGCTGTATTGATAGTCTTAGTCCTAATATACTTGATTCCCTAGAATTAAAAATTTTCAAAGAGCGTCCTTTACGGGGCTTGGGTAAACAAACTTTTGGAATGAGTAAAATAATCAATCTTAAACAGGATCTCCCTGTTTTATGGAAAAAGATTGACCGAGCTACCCTCAGAAATGTGAATAATATTGCCCAATTCATTGAAAGTATCAGGGAGCGTGAAAACCGTAATCGTCTGAGCCAAACAATGCGCGGTATAGGTCGGGCTATTACTTCTTATTTGGAACTGGAAAAGATTTTGGATGCAGTATTGGAAGAGGTGCAATACTTTCTCAATGCCACCTCTGCTTCTATTTTGTTAATAGAGGAGAGTACTAATAAACTTATTTTTAAGGCAGTATTACCAGAGGAACGCAAAATAGAGCTACAAAAATTAGACCTGCGTGTAGGTGATAGTAGCAGAGTTGGTCAGATAGCCCAAACCGGTGAGTCTTTGCTGTTGTATGATGCCGAAATTGAGCAAGTGCCTAATCTTAATTCCAATCAAGAGACTCTTCACTCTCAGCAAGCTTTTAACCTAACCCACTTCCGTACTCATTCTATGTTATGCGCTCCTATTGCTACTTCTAGTCAAATCTTAGGGGTTATTCAAGTTGTAGATGAGCAGCCTAATAAATTTAATCAAGATGACTTATATAATCTTGAATTAATTGCCTCCTTTGCTACGAGTGCTATTTGTAATGCACAACAGCACGAGAAAGCTTCTGAATCCGAAACTCTAGCGGTTATGAGTGTTGTAACCAGCGACATTGCTCATGATATTAAAAACGATGTTGGTGCGATCCTTTCTACTGCTAATACTATCCTAGAAAGCTTGAATGAACCCGATCAAAATCTTAATAAGGAGGAATTACGTGCCGATATAGAACAAATTTTGTCCGAAGCACAGCGAACTTTGGATCTAATGGAAGAAATTCGTTATCCTCTTTCAGAACTAAAGAATGAACAAGTGGAATTACGCGATATAATTAAAGAAGCAAAAGATTCAGTTTTCGCCAAATTTAAAGCTAACATTGTGGTAGAAGGCAACTATGTTCATGAATCAGTCAAGATAACTACTGACCGAAAAAGGCTGTATTATGTCTTTTGCAAAGTGATAGAAAATGCGGTTCGAGCTATGATAAGGTCTAATTTAAATCACAAGGTAAAATCTTCTCCGCAAGATTTATCTGGTCAGAGCGATTTAAAAAACGAACTAGAACAAAAAATTAAAACTTTAAATATTACCATTGAACATACTAAACCTTCATGGGTACGGGTTAAAATTGCTGATACTGGATGTGGAATTTCACCGGAACACTGGGATGCACTTTTTGGACCTTTAAGGCAAAAGAAAAAAGAACAAATTTTGAAACCTCAAGGGTGGGGTTATGGGTTATGGTCTTCTCGCCTATTTCTAAGTAGTGTAGGTGGTAATATTTCCCTTGACAAGAGTTATACTCAAGGAACTTGCATTTTAATAGAATTACCCTTAGTTAATCAGTATTCGCAAGCATCAAAATTAATTTAGTTAACGGGACTGGGACTCTGGTAAAACAATGATAAATCCATGTAGAGTTTTAATAGTAGATGATAGCGCTGCTTGGTGTAGAAACATCCAACGGATATTGCAAAAAGCTGGCTTTGCCGTTACAGTAGCACGTGATCCAGATTTTGCTTTACAAGAATTAAAAATCACCACTTTTGATGTGGCAGTGGTAGATATTAACTTAGATTCAGAGGTGATGGATGGTTTAGATATTAATCGCTATATTCAAAATAATTCTAATAATATTAGAGTTATTTTGATTAGTACTGAGCCTCTGCCGGAATATGAAGTGAATCAAATTAGTCCGGCTATTTTTCTAAATAAAATGCAGATTGCGAAACGGAGTATTTCTCTTGTGGAGGCAATTGAGGCTGTTTTATTAAATCACACTTAAATGATTAGGAGGTGAGCCTCATTGAACAAAAATATCCTTATTGTTGAGGATCATCCTGTTTGGCGAAAACAGATTGCCCGAAGACTTGAAAACCATTACAATTTGTCCCTTGCAACCTCCACTGAAGAAGCTTATCAATTAATCAATCAATTTAGGCAAGGTGTGCTTCAATTTGACTTATTGATCTTGGATTTAAGCTTGGATGAGATTATTGGCATTTATAGTGGCCTAGATATTTTATCTTATCTAAAAGATAACAATTGTATTTTGCCTTGTATTGTGGTTAGTGAACAAGCCATCCCTATTGATGAACTTGATATACTCACTGAAAAATATCAGGTTATGGCTAAATTAGGTAAAGTTAAAGGGATTACTCACCTTCCAGAAGTAGTACGTAAAATCCTAGGGGAATTGGAAACTAAAAAATCCCCCACAAATTTAAATGTGTTATCTTCTGAATTACGCGAATTGCAAGCTGAAGCGCACCTGAAAGAAGCTTATCAGCTTAAATCGGACATACTACAGAAACTTACTGTTACTGACAGTCCCACTAGACGTGCTGAGCTAAGATTAGAGCTAGAAAACGTTGACAAACGGATAAAAGAGTTTGAAGGCGAATATGGCAAATAGTTACCTTGGTAAGAGAACCGGGAATTAAAAAACTACTCAAGTTGGATGCCGCTCCGTCGGTTGATTGTTAACCTCACTTTAGTTTTTGGGGCTTGACGTTGAGGGATTGGTCGTTGCTGTAGGTGACGAGGCCGGGATGGGAGCCTTTGACCTTACGCACGTAACGTTGGGGGGCGTAGGTCACTTCCACTTTGGTAGAGGTTTGGCCTTTGGAGTAGTAAGCCGCTAGTGTTGCCGCCATTTCGAGGGTCTTTTCTGGTACGTCGCGGCCTTGCGTTTTGATGATAACGTGGGAGCCGGGCATACCCCGCGCATGGAGCCACACATCATTGCGATCCCCTAGTTCAAATGTGACATATTCGTTATGTTGGGCACTCTTCCCGACGAAGATAGTAAAGCCTTCAGGCGAGGTGAAAGAGGGCGTTTGGGGTAGCTTGCGACGTTTGGGCCGGGGCGATTTGTGGCCTTTCTCCTTCTCCTTTGGACCATAACCCGCCTCACCCAATTCGGCCTTCAGGTTCATTATCTCATCATAACTCTCGGCTAGGCCAAGTTGGGTCAGCATTTCATCTAAATATTCCAGTTCAAGCCGGGTTGCCGCCAATAGTTCGGGAACCCCGGCTTGGGCTTGCCGGGCCTTATCATAATCGCGGAAATAAGCTTGGGCATTGTCGCTGGGAGTGCGGTCAGGATCAAGGCTGATTTTCAAGCCCTCGGCTTCCAGCAGGCTCTGGCCCGGCGTAAGTTCGTAGAGATGGGCGTAAATGGCCTCCCCTTTGCGCTTTAACTCCTCTGCACTCTCGGCCTTTTTGAGCGAGCCTTCCAAAGAAGCCGCCCGGCGGCGTAGCTTGTCATAGTATTCGCCCACCTTGGCGGCAATCTCTTGCTTGCGCTGGCTCTGCCCCCCCACCGCCTCTACTTGGCTATAAAATTCTTCGGCAGCTTGGCTCAGGCTCTCCACTGCTTCCGGTTCCAATTCCACTGAGCGGAACTGGTGCAATTCGTAAGGGGCAAAGGCCATCACCTTGCCCTCTGGTTCACGCACTAGCCAAGCGGAGGTTTCTACTTTTGATAGGGTCGGATTGAGCGGACTCAACAGAGTACGCAATTCGTCATAGAGGTACTCCCAATCTTGGAAGGTTGTCAGGGTCATCCCGGCCGGGTCAAAACCCTTGCGCTCAGCCAACCGATAGGCAATTTCGCGAGCCAACTGGGGACTAACCCCGGCAAAAGTCTCTACTAGGGCTTGCCAGAGGAGAGCTTGCGGTTTTTTTTCGTATAGCTGATTCATCACCTCGGCAAAACTGAGTGGAGTTTCGAGGTTAAAGTTGTGCTTGTTTTGGGGTGGCGGAGAGATATAGGGCTGGTGTGGCAGGATCAGGCGGTAGCGGTTTTTGCTAGGCGCTACCCGCTTGATCGCATCCATAATAATATTATCCTCACTCAAGAGCATAATATTGCTGTGTCGCCCCATCATCTCACAGACTAGCTTACTTGGATAAAGCTCAAATTCTCCTTCGTTATCTCCGATTTCTTCTTCCGGGTCGTCTTCGCTTTCGTCGTAATCTTTGGAGGGGCCGCCCACTGCCCCAAAGTAAGGCCGTTTGCCCAGTGGGAATTTTTTAGCTATACTAATCGAGATTATACGTTCAAACGGGGTTTGTTCGATAGACTCGATAAGGCCAGAGCGCACGTACTTACGCAGCAAGAGCAGAAAGGGCGAGGGTTCGCCGGGCTGTTGGCTGGCTTTTTGACGTAAAAGGTGGCAACGGGCGTTTTGAGCATCCGCCGAGAGCAAAAGTTGGATACGTTGTCTTCGGGCCGCATTATAAACTTCTAGCACAAGGCTCAAAGGCCCGGTCAGTATAATCTTCTGAATCCGGTAGCCTCTTGCCTTTTCAGAGGCTTCCGCACAGATAGTAGAAAGGGCCAGAGCATCAATAGTCACAGCATTTCTCCCCTAGTTAGCTTTAGATCCACACTTGAAATTATAACACTTTTAGGATAAACCAAAATGCCAAGTAAACCCAAATCCAAGACTAGACCAACGAACCCGGAGGATGAACCGGAGGCTGGCAAGATTGAAGGTACACCGTTCACTACTCTGCCAGGTCTGACTTCTACGCGAGGGCCGGGAAATTCTAGCCCCCCGGAATTTGTCTCGATTGGTTTTGGCAGTTTTGTGGCAATAAATCGGGTTTTGACGGTGATTGCACCCGATTCGGCTCCAGTGCGCCGCTTCTTGCGCGAGGCTCGCGATCAAGGTTTGTTGGTAGACGCTACTTTTGGGCGCAAGACTAAAGCCGTCCTGCTACTCGATACCGGCCATGTCCTAACCATAGCACTTCAACCAGAGACCATTATGGGTCGCTTGGAGCAACAACGTCAGAAAAAAGCATGATCTGAAACCCTCTACAGTTAAATTAAAAAGGAGACCTGCAAGGTATGGAAGGATATGAACTGCTTACCGATTTGGTATTGGCGGTACTAGCCGCCATGGTGGGTGGGTTTATCGCACATTGGCTAAAGTTACCAGTAATAATTGGCTACCTACTGGCCGGGATATTGGTCGGGCCATTTACACCCGGCCCGGTTTCCGATATTCATCGAGTACAGACTATGGCCGAACTAGGGGTAGCCTTACTCATGTTCGCTTTGGGGAGTCAGTTTTCGTTAGCCGAATTGGGACATGTCGGCAAGGGAGCCATTGGTGGCGGTGTCTTGCAAATTATCCTGACGATAGCCTTAGGCGTTCCAGTCGGCACTCTTTTGCTGGGACTTAATCTAGTGAGTAGCATCTACTTTGGTGGGCTGATGGCCCTGTCTAGTTCCATTGTAATCTTAAAAGTTTTAATGAGCCGAGGTGAACTCGACTCCAAACATGGTAAATTGGCCCTAGGAACCGGAGTAGTTCAAGATATTAGCGTGGTGGTGTTGGTGGTAGTCTTGCCCGCCCTTGCCATCTCCCCGGACAAGGGAGGAGCTTGGGAGCTTGCTCTTGCGGTGCTACTGGCTCTAGGCAAAGCGATACTCTTTCTGGGAACGATGTATCTGGTAGGAACTCGCGCTATACCCTCTTTATTGCGTCGGGTAATCTCGGTGGGTGTGCGCGAACTCTTTCTCCTAGTAATAATCACTATTGCGGTCGGTACAGCACTGTTGGCTAATTTGGTCGGACTATCCTTTGCACTAGGAGCTTTTTTGGCAGGGATGGTAGTAGCGGAAAGCGATGCTAGTGCTGATGTGTTGAACGAGATTATTCCTATTCGGGATGTCTTTGCTACGCTCTTCTTTGTCTCTATTGGGATGTTGATTGACCCGCTTTTTGTTTGGAAACATCTAGTAGAAGTGCTGATAGTGGTAATGGTAATTCTGGTAGGCAAATTTACCATTATCGCCAGTACTTACGTTTTGCTGCGCTATCCGCTCAAGACGGCCCTACTTGCAGGGTTATTGCTCGCTCAGATTGGAGAATTTAGTTTTGTGTTGGCGAAAGTTGGTGTGGAACGAGGGGCGATTGATGAACGTTTGAAAGCATTGACCTTGGCCGGGGCACTGATCACAATTATTGTAAACCCGATTTTGTATCAGGTTCTTCCGCCACTTTTTGCCCAACTAATCGCCAGCAAGTTAGGGCAACGCTTGAGTCGCTGGAAATCAAAGGGAGTGGCTGTACCAAAAGTTAATGAAGCGGCGACTGAAACCTTCCCTATCCCGGCTTCCCCACTGAATTACAATTGGCCGGGCCGTGATCCCCAACTGGACAGCCTGATGGAATTAGAAGTCGCACCCCGTGACCAGCGAAGTGCCACCGAACAATGGCCCTATAAAAAACATGCCATCATTTGCGGTTATGGTCGAGTAGGACGGGAATTAGTGGAGGCTTTGCTGCGACGCAATCTGAAAGTAGTGCTGATTGAGTACGATCCGCGCCGGGCGACTGAAGCTCGGGCCAAAGGGCTAATGGTGTTGGAAGGGGATGCCGCCGAAGAACTAACGCTCAAGCAGGCTAACCTGAGCGAAGCCAAAGTCTTGGCAATTACTACGCCTGATATTGTTACGGCAGAAGCCGCCACCCGTGCCGCCCACCGAGTCAATCCGAACGTGGAAGTAATTACCCGTTCAAGTGAACCTTGGGCCATCTTACAACTCAAACAGGCTGGGGCGACTGCGGTAGTACAACCCGAAATTGAGGCCAGCCTTGAATTTATTCGGCGTTCCCTCCGCGCTTATGGTGTAAATGGGGTGGAGCTTCAGTCGGTCATCAACGGGCGGCGCACCATTCATTATGGAGGCTCTTGATGGAGGCTGTTGCCAAATCCAGTTTTTCAACTGGGCTAGTTTCTAAAAGGAGGGATTGGTGGACTGATAACCCATGGTGCAGTTATCGCACGTGAATATGGCTTACCCGCAGTTGTAGGGGTAGAAAATGCTACCAAACTGATAAAAGATGGGCAACAAATTCGCGTACATGGAACAGAAGGGTATATCGAAATATTGTAATAGAAAATCCTCAATCCTGAACCTTGTTCTCTAGCTTATAGCCAAAGCGGGGTACGGTTTTGATATAACTGTTTTGTCCGCTCTTTTGGTTAGGCTCAATCTTTTTACGTAGCCGCGAAATTAGCTGGGAGAGTGCTTCTTCGCTGGTTTCCAAAAAAGTATCACTGCCATAAATAGCTTGGAGCAGTTCATCTTTGCTGACCGCTCGATTGGCGTGTTGGTAAAGATATTCTAGTAAGGTATACTCTTGACCAATCGGCCCCGGCTTCAACAACTGACCCTCGCTCCAGACCTGACGAAGAGCCGAGTCGAGATAGAGACCTTTTTTGCTGACTTGTATCTCTGGTAAAGCCTCTTTCTCCTCTAAAACTGGTGGTGGTAAGGTGGTGCTATAAGCCGTGCGCTCGTGTTGCAAGCTAAGCTGAAGCTTTTGATAAGCCTGTTCCAGTTCTTCGCGTCGAAGTGGCCCATTTACCGCTGTTCCTTGGCAATGTTCAATGATAAAAAGTTCACCCAAACGCAAAAGATTACGAGGTGAACCCTCCGCCAGTTGGCTGATCTCCTCGTCCACCTCTTCGGCAAACCCCACTTCACAGAAAGGGGCAAGGCTGTTGAGGCTGTTGTCCCGGCTATAGGCCAACAAGCGGTTATGCAAAAAGCTAATCAGTTGCGTCGAATTCCAACCAATTTCGTAACGAGTCAGACGGTCAGACCGCAAATCCTTCGCGGTGAAAAGGGAAGTGGAAACTTCGTTGGGTAGAAAGAACTTGAAGGCAAAGCCGGGCAGTTCCATCAACCGCAAATCGGCCAGTAAGGGTCGGAGTAGTTCTGCCCCCGCCGCAGGATCGGCGGCAGTCTCTGGTAGTTCATCCACCCGGTCTATCAGGACGTAAATCGCTTGCAGCCCGACCATTCGAACCAGACGATATAGATCTTCAAAGAGGTTGCGATTCAATTCTGGAATAGAGCCAGTGTAACCGGCGGCTTGTCCCAGCAATTCGAGCCAAGGCCGCTCCCGTCCCACGTTGGCACTATCCAGCAGTTCCTTCAGTGTACCGCTCCAGACCGCCTCCAGAAATAATTTACTGTTCAAAACTTGTTCGTCGGCATTAATGCGATGTAAGACTTCATCGAGGTGGAAAGGTTCAAAGAAGGTGGTGTAACCTACCAGTAACCCACCTAGCCGATAACCACCGCCATAGCCCAAGTTTGCTACTTGCTCAGGGTGTTCGCGCAAGTAATTAACCAGTGCCAAGCTACAAAGTTCCAGCACACAGTGAAGATGAACTTGGTGAAGGTTCAAATCACCTTTGCCTTGCCAAGCGGTCAGGGCGCGTTCAAAATTAACGTAAGTGGCGGTCAGTACCTTTCCAGCCATACGCCCGTGCTGACATTCGTATTCCACCATCAAGCGGCTGGCACTTTTACCACATCCTCGCCGGGCCGAAAGAACCGCAGAACGAGGCTGGTGAATTTCACCCAAAATTTGATCAAACCAAACCGCTCGTACAAAATAATCTACCACGCGGCTCTGATCGTGGGCAGCTTCAAAATCGGCCTCCTTAGAGGCGAAAGGGTTGTTATCAAACCCGTTATTGTGTAGCCAAAAATTTAGTGCGCTCTCTTCCATCATAGCTTCAGCCTGGCCCTTTGTATTTTTTCTTTAATAAAAACCAGCTTGGATGCTTTCTACTCTTTTACCAGCCTATTATAACACTTTGAAGAGAAAAACCATTAACAGTTCTTTCCTTGATTATAAACCCGGTTTATGATACTATTTTACCAAAGGGTTTAAGCCTTTTAAAGATAAGTGTTTGCTATAGCGGTATCTATTCGCAATTCACTCCCAAAGGACTTGCTGGTCTGAAGAAGGGGATGTTTTTAATTTAAATGGTTGGTAAAGAAGCTCAAATAACCTTGATTCGAGAAAGCGTGGCTTCTCTCTGGCAAGATGGCAACCCTCTACCTATCCTACTGCATTTTTATGGGATGCGTGGTATCGGTAAAACCAGTCTGCTCAAGGCGTTAGAAACTAAAATAGAGGCGCAACCGCCCGGCTCCGGCTTGATGACGCTTTTTCTAGCTCCCCTTAATCCGGTTCACTCTTCCAGCCTGAACGAAGTGGCTCAATTCCGCTCCCTCGAAGAAATTGACGCTTTTTTTAATGACTTGTACCTCCAATTTCAGGCCGTCGCGGGTCGCTCTCCCACCAAAAAATATAATCTAATCGAATATGAGCGTCTCCTTTCTAACCGCAGCCATCTCAAGGATGAAGATGGACTGTGGCTTAGAGCTAAGACTCTCGCCAGCGATTTGCTCCGCTTACACCGCGAGGAGCAGTTGCACGTGTTGCTATTGCACGACAATGTACCACCTAAAGTCTTTCAATGGCTGAGCAAATTCTTTTTTAAAGACTTGTTGGTCGAACGAAGCCTCTGTGTGGTCGCCACTGGCTATGCCACTCCCGTAGTTTCGACTTTGAGTTTGGTACAGTTTTTCAAAAGCCAACCGCTCTTACCGCTCTTACCCGAAGAGGCCCGGCAGATGCTTGCCCCCTACCACCTCTCTTTTGAGCTAGAAAATCAGTTAGTGGAACTAGCCGCAGGTCATCCCGCCAGCTTGATAGAAGGGGCGACCGAGGTAGCGGCTCTGGCCCAACAGCAAGGGTGGTTTGAGGAGACCGGTCTCCTCAACCATGCAGGTCAAGCTAGAGTGACAAGTGCGATGGCTAACCGTCTCTTACTCAACCTTCCGGTGACTTTAGCCAAGTGTTGTCGTTTGATTGCACCTTTGCGCTCGTTTCGCTATGACACTCTGGCAGCTTTGCTCCCCAAACTAATGCCAGATGATCCCAAATATGGACGGGCCAATGTGGTAGACTATATGTTGCTGGGCAAAGAATTGAACGATCAGATTGACTTTATCGAGTCAGATAAGACTTATTTAATGTCTTCGATGGCCCGTCTGATCCTTTCTAACGCCCTGAAATTTGCGGATACCACCAGTAGTAGTATGTATCGGTTGGTAAACGAGGAGGCCGCAAAATACTACGCCGGATTAGCCGAGCGGCTGGAAAAACCTGAGCAACGTGGTGATGTAATACTGGAAGAAATTTACCACCGCTTCATCCTTATTCACCTCGAAGTTGCCGTAGGTAATAGTAATCTCGAAGCTGAAGTTGCCCAGCTTGCCCGGCTCTTACAACAGCGGTTACCTCTACTTGGTGGCCTAGAAGGGAACCGCCGCTTGGCTACGGCCTTGGAGACTGACCGGGATTTTCAACGGCTCTTTCCCCAAGAAGTAGAGGGCTTGTTGCAAATGCTTTACGAGTCACAGCTACATTAGAGTAAATGCAAGACCTCCAACACCGGATTTCCGCTTTAGTAATCCGCCCTTTGAGGTCATAGAGGTTCAGGAGTCAAACATGCTAGATATGCCCTTTTCGGGAGTAGCGCGTCTCGAGCTGATAGGCCGAGAAAAAGAAAAGGAACTGATTAATCTTGCCATGAGCCAGAGAAATCGGTTGCGGGTGGTCTATTTTAAAGGGTTGGGTGGTATAGGCAAAACCTCCCTCCTTCAGTATATTACACGCCTTTTTAGTACCAGCGATAACCCGGACTATCTCTACAGCGGTTTGATTGATCTCTATGATTACGATAATCATAGTGCCAGCAGTTTGGAAGATGTCGTTCTTAACGGCCTGATGAATGACTTTAACCGCCCGCGTAGTACACCGCTACCAGATTACCTCCGCTCGGCTATTTTGGATTATCAGCGCCGGAGCAAAGAACTGGAGGAGCGTCGTTTTGCTCTGCCCAGCATTGGTGAATTGGTAGAGCGCGAACGTCAAGCTCTTAGTCAATATTTTTTGCGTACTTTTCACCAAATTGAAAAAGTCTGTCGTCCGGTTATCTGTTTCGACACCATTGAGTTGTTGCAGCATGAAACCGATAGTGTCCAACGCAAGTTACCCCAATTGTTAGATGAAAATACCTCGGTTAAACACTGGCTATGTGAAACCATCTCACAGATGTCCAATGCCTTGATTGTTCTAGCCGGGCGACCAGAGACCGAGCCCGACAAACAGCTGTGGTTGGAGACCCTACTCTACGAAACGCTGTTGGAACATCAATCCAAGCTTGGCCCGGTTGAAGAACTCCTGACGGTAGTCAATTTAGAGGGGTTGCAGCCCGTAGAGATTGCTACCTATCTTTCGCAGGCCCGGCCCGATTTCTTTGAAGGCGATTTGCCGGAGATCAAAAGTTCCTATATCAAAAACGTCGCGACCTTAACTGGTGGTAAGCCTATTATGTTAGGCTGGTTTGCCGAATTGTGTGACCAGTTACCTTGGGCAGAAATCGGCCAGAAATCGGGCGAAGAACTGGGTGCGTTAATTGACCAGTTTGAGGAAGCGATTATCGGTCAGATTCAAAGTGGGCGAGGTTTAACCGAAGAAGAACGGGAGGCCCGTCGCGCGATTGAGTTTTTGATCTGGGCGCGTAAAGGCTTGCAGGCTGAGATGCTGGCTTTTATGCTCCAGCGCAGCAGTTTCGACCCGGAACGCTATACCCCGGAGACCTGCCAAATTTACCTAGATCGGTTGCGTGATCTCTCGTTTGTAAAAGTACGCGAGTCTCGCCAGTTGTTTTTCCTCCACGATGAGATTTATCGGATCCTCTCCTCCTCCCAACGCGGCTCTCAGACCAGCGAGGAAATTTATAGCCTGCTCTACAAATACCATTCCTACGAACTGGAACGAAATGTGCGGCAGGATGCCGAATTGCGCTCAAAGCCCGAGTGGTACGCGGACCTTCAAGCACTCGATATTGCCCTACACCTAGAGCAGCAACGCCAGAAATACTTGACCGAACGGCTTTACTACTTACTCTGCCTTGATCTGCGTTCTGGCTATGATATGTATTCTCGCTTGACCGACATTGCCCTAATGGCTAGTCAGTTCGAGATGGACGAGCGGATGCGCGATGAGTTTTTGCGCCTGTTGGATGAAGGCGAAGGTTGGCGGCGGCAAGCCCTCTCCGAGCGTGAAATATCCCCTTCTTTGCTAGAACGGGATGATGCCCTGCGCTGGCTCAAACGTCTCAGCGCCCAAGGTCGAAGCCATACCCTCAAAGCGCAACGCCTGGAAACGGCCCTCCGCTCTCAAAAAAGTTCTAATACGCCAACTTCTGAAGCCGAGTGGGAACCTGAAACAAGGGCCACCAAGTTGACCCCTGAAAAACTAGGCTTCAGTTTTGAATATTTGGATGATCCCTTCTTTCAAGCCGATTTGCTGATGACGGTTTGGCAAACTTCAGTGCTGCTAACTCGCGGTAGCGAGGAGTTAATTAATCGGTTGCAAGTGGCGATTGAGGCTCTCGAACAGCAGGAGACTAAGGATATTCAATTCTTGCCCCCAATCGGCGATCTCTCTTTCGTGACCTATCGCGAGTGGCTCTATTATAGTGTGCTTGGGCGGGCCTACAATAATCTAGGTTATACTTATCGTCTGCGTCGCCACTTACCACAGGCCGAGCGAGCCTATCGCCGAGCTTTACCTTATCTCAGCCAAGTTAGCCAAATGGAGGCGCAACGGGCCGATACTATGAATAACTTGGCCTATGTCTATCGCTTGGAAGGTAAGCTCATCGAGGCAAGGGTACTTTGTCTGGATGCCCTACGCCAGCGCGAATTTTTGGGACATGGCTATTTTATCGCCCTTAGCCGCAATACCCTAGGCTTGATCTATCTCAGCCAAGATCGCTACGATTGGGCTTTGCGCGAATGTCGGGCCGCTCGCAAACTAATGGAACGAGCGGCGGGTTCCAACGCTAACCGGGGTGCTGGATTGGTCTATGTGGCCTTGGGTAAAACGTTGCGACGCTCCGGCCATCGCCTCTATGATGAGAGTATCATTCGGGAGGCGATTGACTATCTGACCAATGCCACCACTATTTTTGATGAATTAAGAGAGCCTGTTAGTCAGGTGGAGGCTTATAACGAGTTGGGTTGTGCCTATCGTTCGCTAGGTATTGTGGAGAGTCGTACGAGAGGTTTCCCCATCTTAAAATTGTACGAGCGGGCGGTGCAACACCTCGAACATAGTGTGGCCCTGTGTGGTAAGGAGTTGATTCTGGAAAAAGCCGATTGCTTTGAGGATATTGCCCAAGTCTACTACCGCCAAAGTGACGACGATAAGGCTTTTCAATACTTAGAGCGGGCCGACGATCAAATAGACTTGGCTTATCGCTATAATACCGAAGATCGTTTACCGCCTGCTACCGAAGAGACCATGCCAGAGTGTTTTACTAATCTAGGCAAAGCCGATCAATTGCGCGGTGATATTTATTTCCGCCAACACTTCAAGGGCGAACGTGGCCCGGAGGGGTTGGAAAAGGCGATTGAGTGTTATATTCGCTGTATTGGTTATTATGAACATTTTTCGCCTGAAGTGGAACAAGTGCGAGTCGCCCTAGCTAAAATCTATTTTCGTTTGGAAGAACAAATCCGAAAACCGGGCGGCTATATCAAGACCCAGCAGGATCGCCAGCTAATTCTGCAATATCTAATCCACTATCGCGAACGCTACTTTTTGCATGACTCGCCTACCCTCCGCCGTCTCTTTGAGCTAATGGGCCACCATTAGGCTTAGGTTAGTTCACCGATGGCGCAGGGTCAATAGTTTAATAGAGTAATTTAATGTAGGAAGGCTCTAAGAATTGCCCAACTTTAATGAGAAGAGACCCTTAATCGGGATTACCTGCGGTCAATATAGTCCCACCGACACTACCCGCCGACCGGGTAGTAACTACCTGCGGTCTACCTACCTCCGCTCTCTGATAGAGGCCGGGGGGGCTCCATTTATGATTCCGACTACCTCCGAGCAGTCGGTGCTTTTTTCGATCTATCAGCGGTTGGATGGTCTAGTGCTTTCGGGTGGGGTGGATCTGCATCCTAGCTACTATCAGGAAGAAATTGATGGCAGCGAGGATATAGAGGAACTCCGCGACGAAACTGAAATGACCCTGACCCGTTGGGCTTTGGAAGATGATAAGCCGATATTTGGTATTTGTCGGGGCCAGCAGGTCTTAAATGTGGCGTTGGGGGGTACACTCTATCAGGATCTTCCTACCCAGTTGCCTCAGAACCAGATCAACCACCGCGACCGCATTTATGCCAAACAGCGCTCTTATTTAATCCATAACGTTGAGTTTGTCCCTAACTCGAAGTTGGCGGCAATTTTCGATATAACCGAACTGGCGGTAAACTCCCGACACCATCAAGCGGTGAAAGCGGTAGGGCAAGGCTTGAAAGTTACCGCGAGTGCGCCAGATGGTGTGATCGAAGCCCTAGAAAGCGAAGCCCACAGGTGGGTACTTTCAGTACAATGGCACCCCGAAGACCTCTATGAGGGACATGAGTGGTCACGTCAACTCTTCCGGGCTTTTGTCGAGGAAGTACAAAGGCGCACATAGACCACGAAGGGCATGAATAAGCAACCAATTGGTATTTTTGATAGCGGCGTGGGTGGTCTTTCGGTAATGCGAGAGATTATAAAACTTTTGCCCTACGAAGACCTCATCTATTATGCGGATAGTGCCAATTGTCCCTATGGAACCCGCCCTCCAGAGGAGATTCGGGTACTGGCGGTAAAGGTGGCTGCTTTCCTGCTGGAACAGGGAGCCAAAGCCCTAGTAGTGGCCTGCAACACCGCCAGCACCGCCGCTGTAGCCCACTTACGCCAACGTTGGCCGGGGGTGCCGATTGTGGGGATGGTTCCTGCGGTTAAACCCGCCGCCGCAATGACTCAAACTGGGGTGATTGGGGTATTGGCGACGGAGGCCACCGGACGCGCTCCCGTCCTGCTCGATATAATAGATCGCTTTGCCACCGACACCAAAGTATTAATTGTCGCCCCACCTGGGCTAGTCGAGCGTATCGAAGCCGGGCAGATTTCCCACCCTGAAACTACCGCCTTGCTACGCCAATATTTAGATCCAATGTTGGCAGAAGGGGCCGATGCGCTAGTGTTGGGTTGTACCCATTTCCCCTTTTTGCGACCTACGCTCCAAAAAATAGCCGGAGAGCGTCTCAGCCTGATAGATAGCGGCGAAGCCGTCGCCCGCCAAACTCGCCGCCTCTTGGAACAAGCCCAACTTTTAAACCCTCAAACGCTCCCCGGTCAAATCACCTTCTACACCAGTACCGATCCTATCCAACTTGCCCCGGTCATCGCTCGCTTGCTCGGTTACACCTCAATCCCGCTAGTACTGCAAAATTGTGGCTAAATTTGGAAAACCCGACTGATGAAGAAATCGGGTCTTGTAGGAAAGGGCTCCGCCCCTTGACTGGTTAAGAAAAGCTCTGCTCCTTGACTACCCGACCTTCAACAATTCCACATCAAAGATCAGTTGAGCGTTGGGTGGTATCATGGTTCCACTGCCAGTTGGGCCATAGCCCAATTCTGACGGAATAATCAGGCGGCGCTTGCCTCCTATTTTCATTCCGGCCACTCCTTCATCCCAGCCTTTGATAACCTGACCCGCCCCTAACTTGAAGGGAAAAGGCTGACCCCGGTCAACCGAACTATCAAACTTCTTGCCGTTGGTGAGATAGCCCGTGTAATGCACTTCTACATTCTGTCCAGCTTTGGCTTCGGCTCCATCACCCACCTTGACATCAATGTATTGCAGGCCGGAGGCCGTTTTGGTAGCCGTACCGATAACGGTCGGCGGTGCATTTTCGACTGCCGTAGTCGGGGGGCTAGGTGTTAAAAGAGAGGTAGGGAACGGAGTATTGACGGGGGTAGCATCCCCACAAGCCACCAATACAAGAGTAACCACTAACAAAAGGGTAATTATTAGACCCTTCGAGAACCGCTTGAACATGACTTTCAAACCAACTCCTTTCAGTCTGTCTTGATAAATAATCAAGCAACGATACTGGTTTCAATAGCTTCAATAGATGGGTTCCAACTTGGCTGAAGAGGGCGGGGTAATTGGTCTCCTGCCCACCGGCTAGGTCAGTCCCGACAACATTATACTATTGTAGCAGGTTGGTTAAGTTCCTTTTTGGCAGAATAGCACCTTCTCTTCACCACTTCTTTACCAAACCCTCGCTTATTCTTTCTTCTAAATTCACCGAATCTTTGTTAACATTTACTGTATAGGATTTGTATAAATCTCGTCTAAATACTTGAGCGTACAAACCTGTCCGCCTATTTTGAGTTGGTGTTACGTTAGCGTTAAGTGTAATTACGGAGAGGAGCGATTATGGCTCGGACTGGAGAACGGCGCAGCCGGGAGCGATTGGCTCAACCGATGGGTCTCGAGAACCCACATATTTTTGTACAAGGTGGTTGGGAACGAATGGTTTTGGAAGTATCACAAGCTAGTTTCCAAGCACTCAATTATGGTGGTCCACTTGCCGCAGAGCTAGAGCGGTTTCGGGCCGAAGGCTGGAAAATAACCTACACCCTCGACAATACCGAGGGCAAGACACTCTACTTTAAGAGAGCTTTACCTCGCGCTCCCCGCAGGCTTAAAGAGACTCTTATGTGGTAGATTTTCACGGGTTTTTTAATGCAGCAGATAAATACAAAGAGAGCGCGGGTCTAAAACCTTATGCGCTCTTTTTACTTCTATACGGATACATATCGGGATTGGAAATCCCTCCTACAAGC
>JACAUC010000444.1 GCA_013390945.1 Candidatus Chloroheliaceae bacterium | reverse complement strand
AATCCCGATTACTCCTTTAATTAGGAGAAATGTAGGAGGGATTTCCAATCCCGATAGATAATTTAATAAGGAGACATTTAATGAATTTTCCCGATGACCTAAAATACACCCGCGAGCATGAGTGGTTACGTATCGAAGGTGACGAAGCAGTAATCGGCATTACCGAATTTGCTCAAGACGAGTTAGGCGATATTGTTTATGTCGAGACTCCTCCAATCGGTAATTCGGTGAAGCAGAATGAGCAATTCGGCGTGGTGGAATCGGTCAAGACTGTTTCGGATCTCTTCAGCCCGGTTAGTGGCGAGGTAATTGCGATCAATGAAGAGGTAATTGCTACACCTGAATTGGTAAATAAAGACCCTTATGGTGAGGGGTGGATTATCAAAATAAAAATCTCCGACCCCAGCGAACAGGATAGCCTGCTCAATGTGGCGGACTACAAAACTATGATAGGCAAATAAAGTTGGATTTGTAGGAGGGATTTCTAATCCCGATTTGTGGCTTAGGAATTTTAGGTTATTTTTGATAAACGATTGACGATTTAAGCCGGGTCAATCGTTTATCGCTTATTTGATAATAGCGGCTTTAGAAAACCAGAGATAAACCAGACCATGAATTACGTACCGCACTCCGATGTCGAACGCCAAGCCATGCTTGAAAGCTTGGGAGTTAAATCCATTGAGGAGCTTTTTGAGGTAGTACCTCAACAACTACGCTTTCCCCAATTAAATTTGCCAAAAGCTCTCTCCGAATTGGAAGCCACCAGATTAATGACCCGGCTCAGTGCGAAAAACCAGAACTTGGTGGAGCATCCTTGTTTCTTGGGGGCTGGAGCGTATAATCACTATATACCTAGCGTCGTAGCTCACATGGCAGGTCGCTCTGAATTTTTCACCGCTTACACGCCTTACCAACCAGAGGTAAGCCAAGGTACACTTCAAGCCATTTACGAATATCAGACCATGATGGGTGAACTCTTTGGCATGGATGTCTCCAACGCTTCGATGTATGATGGTGCGAGTGCGTTGGCGGAAGCGGCAATTATGGCGGTCAATGCCACCAAACGAACCAAGATAATCCTGCCACGTTCGGTGCATCCCGATTCACGGGCGGTGGTTAAGACTTATACCGAACCGCAGGGGATTGAGGTGGTTGAGTTTGATACGCTAGATGAAGCCCTGAACGCGCTGGATGAACAGACCGCCGCCTTGTTAGTGCAGCAACCAGATTTCTTTGGTCAGATTCATGAGTTGCAGGCTCTGGCCGATGCTACCCACGCCAAAAAAGCCCTCTTTGTAGTTTCGGCTTATCCTACCGCCCTTGGTTTACTCAAACCACCGGGCGATTGTGGGGCAGATATTGCGGTGGGTGAAGGCCAACCTTTAGGTATGCGCCCCTCGTTTGGTGGCCCTTATGTCGGTATCTTCACCTGCCGGAGTCAGTACGTCCGTAATTTGCCGGGCCGTATCGTAGGGCAAACGCTGGACAAGAAGGGTAAGCGGGCTTATGTACTTACGCTCCAGACTCGCGAACAGCATATCCGGCGCGAAAAGGCTACCAGTAATATCTGTACTAACGCTGGGCTAGTGGCACTGATTGTGACCATTTACCTATCTACTATGGGTAAACAGGGCTTGCGGCAGGTAGCGGAGCAGTCTTATCACAAAGCCCATTACGCCGCTGAGCAAATTGCCAAACTGGACGGCTATGAACTGGTTTTTGATGGCCCCTTCTTTAACGAGTTCGTTATTCGTTGTACAAGTAGCCGAAGTATAGAGCAGGTGGGCGCAGCTTGCGAAGCGGCTGGGATTCTTGGTGGTTACCCATTGGGCAAAGCGTATCCGCAATACGCTGATAGCCTGCTCTTTTGCTGTACCGAAACCAATACCCGTGAAGAAATTGACGCACTGGTAGAAGTGTTGGGTAAGGTCTAAAAATGCCTCAGACTCCCCATGCCGAGCGACATTTCACAGGCAGCGAAATTGTACGGGACATTGTCATCGGTATGTCGGATGGCCTAACGGTTCCTTTTGCTTTGGCGGCGGGTCTTTCGGGCGCGGTAGCCGCGACAGGTATTGTGGTTACGGCAGGGCTGGCTGAAATTGCAGCAGGTTCGATTGCGATGGGTTTGGGCGGTTATCTGGCTGGTAGAAGCGATGCCGAGCATTATGCAGGCGAACGGAAGCGCGAGGTTCACGAAATAGCCACCGTACCCGAAGTGGAGATGGCCGAAGTAGCCGAAATCTTTCATTCGTATGGCCTTACCGAAGCGGAGATTAACCCGGTGGTAGAGGCTTTGCGTAAGCGTCCCTCAGATTGGGTAGATTTTATGATGCGTTTTGAGTTGGGCCTTGAAAAACCTGACCCTAAACGCGCTCTCACCAGTGGCTTAACTATTGCAGGAGCCTATATTGCGGGGGGCTTTATTCCTTTAGGGCCGTACATCTTTCTTCCCAATATCCAAACCGCCCAGCTATTTTCGGCTATTGTCACCCTGCTGGCTCTCTTGATCTTTGGCTATGTCAAAGGTCGCTTCACCGGGGCTAAGCCACTGGTAAGTGCCTTTCAGACCGCCTTAATTGGCGGTTTGGCGGCAGGTGCAGCCTTTATTATCGCCCGACTTATCGCCTGAGAATCTCAATAATTCAGGTAGGGGCGTATTGCATACGCCCAATGTGAGGCGGGTTTATTGCATACTCCCAATGTGAGGCGG
>JACAUC010000443.1 GCA_013390945.1 Candidatus Chloroheliaceae bacterium | reverse complement strand
TTGATCTTGACATACCCCCATAACCACATTCTAGTCGGATGGCACAATTCTGTAGGATACTGCTCCGCCAATTGATCTTGACATACATCCTCTAATCACCCTCTACTCAAGCCTTAAAGTACTAGTACTAAAAGAAACCAAATTTAGACCCATATAGGCTATGTAAGTGGGTTGTTAAAAGAGGGTATTTGGATTATAATAGTGTGGAAGGCATTATAGTTGTTTAATGAATATGTAGTATATGAAATTATTTAAAGTTTCAGAGTGGTTGTTACAAAAGCAAGTTCTTCTACAAATTAACTGGTAACTAGATGGTATATTATTTTGTCGTAGTTTAGTACCACTCGAATGCGGCAAAGGAGCTTGAAATTATATGGCAAGAACCCTTCTACTCGTCGAGGATAGCCCAACACAGGCTGCCAAAATTCGCTTTAACCTAGAAGCGAAAAGTTTTTCTGTAGTAGTTGCAGGAAATGGACAAAATGCCTTAAAGTGTGCCAGAGACGAACAAAATAGGCCCACCTTAATTATTTTAGACTACAATCTTCCTGACTATAAGGGCGTAGAAGTTTGCCGGATGTTGAAGGCAGATGCAGCCACTAAATCCATTCCAGTAATAATGTATAGTGCTGAGCATGGTTTACGCACAATGTCGGAAGCCTATAATGCAGGAGCCGATTACTATGTGGTTAAAGAGGCCGAAGGTGCCGGTGGCAACGGTCTAGAACTAGTAATTGAGGCTACGATGGCAAAACTAGCTCGCAGGCAGCGCGTCGCCTAATTCCCCATAATGGAGATGAACCCGCGCCGTCCTTTTGACCTGACGCTCTTTAAACAAAGGGCTCCGCACTGGTCGGGCCAGATCTTATATTTCCCGAAAATTGACTCCACCAATAAAGAGGCTCGCCGCCGGTTACGCCAACACCCCACGCAGCCTCAAGAACTCTTGCTCGTGGCCGATGAACAAACCGCCGGACGGGGACGACTAGGGCGAAGTTGGCAAGCTCCTCCCCACAGTGGGTTACTTTCTACCCTAGTTCTCCAGTTGGCTCCCCTACCGCTCAACCGCGTCTTTCTTTATGTGGCAGGATTAGCTCTCTCCGTGATTAAAGCGACAGAAAAACTCCAACCGGACGCAAACGTAAAATTGAAGTGGCCTAATGATCTGGTGCGCGAGGGTAAAAAGGTCGGTGGTATTCTAACCGAACTGGAAAATAACTTGGGCCAAGCTAAAAACGAAACTTGGGTGGTAATTGGGTTTGGACTCAATCTCAGTCTAACCACCGAAGATCTAGCCGAAGCTGCTCTGAGTAGCAAGGCCACTAACCTTACCCCCCAACCGCTAGAACTAGAGCAACTGTTGGCTACCATCCTCTATTATTTCGCCGAATACCGCGCCTTACTCACCTCCAACCCGGAAACGGTGCGACTGGAATGGGCCGCCGCCCTAACTACGCTGGGCCATGAAGTACACGTCCTCAATAGCGTAGGGCTGGTAGAAAAGGCTGGTTTGGCTACCGACGTAACCAAAGAGGGAGCCTTGGTAGTATTAGACAAGGCTGGAATAAGACATTTTGTGCAGGCCGGAGATGTCTCCATTCGGCGACCAGACGGCAGCTATTCGGACTAAAGATTACCCTTCTAACCACGTTTTTTAGCAAACAATATGCTATTATTCAAGAGGACGAGTACCAAGGCTATTGATTAGATTTAAGGGATGCAATGATACGTACACAAGACCTGACACGGTGTTTCGGCAATTTTACCGCAGTAGAGAAGCTTAGCCTAGAAGTGGGTGAAGGCGAAATTTTTGGTTTCTTAGGGCCAAATGGAGCCGGTAAGACCACCACCATTCGGATGCTCTGCGGACTAATCGCACCTAGTTCAGGTCAAGCTTGGGTAGCCAATCATCAGGTAGGTGCAGAGAATGAGAAGGTACGCCAAGCTGTCGGTCTGCTGACCGAATCGCCGGGGCTATACGAGCTACTCAATGCTTGGGATAACCTGCTCTTCTATGCCCGACTCTATCAACTACCTGCCGACGATGCCAAAAAGCGGGTAGAAGAGGTTTTGAAATGGCTAGACCTGTGGCAATGGCGCAAAGACCCGGTCGGTAGCTTTAGCAAGGGCATGAAACAAAAGCTGGCAATTGGACGCACTCTGTTGCATCGGCCTCAAGTACTCTTCTTGGATGAGCCTACCGCCTCCTTGGATGCCGAGGCTGCCCACACCATACGCGAGGCTATCGTAGCCCTCAAAAATACCCGCCGCACTATCTTTCTCTCCACGCACAATTTGGATGAAGCCGAGCGACTGTGTGATCGCATTGCAATCTTCAAAAAAAACTTGATTCAAGTGGATAGCCCAGCCCAATTGCGCCGCCGGTTTGGAGTGGAAGGACGACGAATTATCGTCCGCTTGCGCCCACCCGTGCCAGAGAATCTGACCGCCACGCTACAAAAATTACCTTTTGTCCTTTCGGCGGAGTGGCAACCAGAAACCGAAGGCAATTTGCAGGTAACCCTAACCAACCCTGAAAATGAGAACCCCGCCCTAATCCGCCATTTGGTGCAAGCCGGAGCGGAAATTTGTTTTGTCGAGGAACAAACCGCCACCCTCGAAGAGGTTTATTTAAGTTTGGTAACACTAAATCGAGATTAGAAATCTACAATCGAGATTAGAAATCTCTCCTACAATCTACAATCGAGATTAGAAATCTCTCCTACAATC
>JACAUC010000442.1 GCA_013390945.1 Candidatus Chloroheliaceae bacterium | reverse complement strand
ATAAATCGAACTACGCCCCAATCCGCCCCTGTAGGAGGGATTTCCAATCCCGATTGTTAGGCTCATTTATATGATGAGGATAAGGAATCTAACCAATATGTAAAGCTTTACTTATGCCAGTGGTCTTTAGCAAGGGTTTCCGTGACCCTCGCTGCCCAACTTTCTAGGCAGCGAGAGGTAGGGTGTTATAGCTATCTTCTAGGCCCAAATGTTCCAGCAAGGAACGGCACAACTCAGGATGCCAAGCCTTTGGCCCACGTACCTCATCGTGGCTATCGGAGCCACAGCTTATCAGCAGGTCATGTTTACGGGCAAATTTCATTAGCCGTTCTACCATCTCTGGGGTGTGAGTGTAGTGGTAAACCTCCACTCCTTTCAGTCCCATTTGCACCATCTCTTCCAACACTTCATTGGGAGCCGCAGAGATTTCGGAACCCCCTCGCCCCGGATGAGCCAAGACCGGGATAGCCCCTGCTGCCAGCCCAACCGCTAGTGCCAGTTTCACCGATTGTGTAATGGGGCCATCCACATCCACCTCGCGGCACAAGGCCCGCGCCTGACTGAAACTTTCAACTTCACCACCGTGCAATAATGCCCTAGAGAGTTCAAACACAGGTGAATGACCGCCCCCCGGATAATCCACCGCCGCCAGTGCATTTAAGTTATAGCCCTTACTCTTCAAACCGTCAATCATACGCTGGCGCTTATTCCATTGTCGGCGTTGGGTATCTTCCAGCATTGCCAGCAATTCGGTGTTGTCCGGGTCGAGGCCAAAAAGTAGTAAGTGGTAAACCGCACCTTTCCAGTCCACGGTTACTTCTACACCTGTTATAAAATCCAGACCAGCAGCTTTGGCTTTGGATTCTACTGCTTTCACATTCTTTACAGTATCGTGGTCGGTTACACTTATAATTTGTACCCCACGCTCCACAGCAGTCTCGATTAAGCTTTCCGGTGTCCATTGACCATCGCTGGCCTGGGTATGAATATGCAAGTCTACGCCAATTCGTTTCGGAAGTTTAGTCGTGATAGCCATTTTGTCTGCTCCTTTTTCCCTAAGTTAGTCTAGTTAGTCTCTCTTCGTTGTTTCCGTTATTTTCCTTTAACTGCTAATATCATACCATCCGAATATTGGAAATCAATTAGAAAACTAATTTATAGTGGGGTATATTACTCCTATCTTTATATAGTACTTTGAGCCTAAAACTTTCTAAAATGATTTTGGCCGTATACGTCAAAATCTACGGACGGAGCCGTATCCTACAATTTAAGCTTGAGAAATAGCTTCTTAACTATAAACTAATCCAACACCAGCAACAGCGTTTCCCAAACCGGGAAGGAAGCATCTGCTTTTCGGGCTTTGGTCAACTCATTACGCCAATAGAGGTTGATGGCGGCTTTTCTGAAAGCCGCGATTTGCGGGTCAAATTCTCCGCCAATGGAGGTAGTATCGGCTAATAAGAAATAAATCATTTGACCGTAAAAGGCTTTGATCGGAAGAATCGTTTCTCGTTGTTCGGTGACACTTTTCGCCATCACATGGGATAAGGCTTTATACAGGAAGGTGGTTCCAACTAGAGCTTGCTGACTCTCTACATCCCCCGCCGATTTTAAAAGCCTTTGGACTAACTCTCCCACTTCTTGAATGGCCTCTTCAAACCGATGTTCCCTTAATTTTGCTTCTACACTCTCCACTTTCAGTCGGTTAGCTATGCTTGCCACCACATCCACCGCCGCTTCGCGTGTAAATTTGTAGTTGCGAGCTAAATTCAAAGCTGCTGGCAGATCATAAAGACTTTCCTCTTCATTTGTATTATCGCGCCGTTCTCTAGCTAACTCCCTAGAGCGGTTAAAAGAGGTATTAAGTGCAATATTTATTGAATTATCGCCAACCATACCAAATAACTCCGAATAACTAAAAATATAGGCCGGGGCCACCGCTAAACATTCAGGGCCAAACGTACTCTCCGGTAGTTCTCGTTTGCTTATCAATTCACGAAATTTCTCTTCGGCTAACTTCAGACTCTCTTTCTTCAGCAAGCCCATGAAAGGATAGGAGCCTGACCAAGGACGTAGATTTGGCTTTTTGAGGAGTAAGTAGTTTATCTCAGCCGACTCTTCTTCTACTTGCGGCAGACGATAGTGATAGGGTTGCCGTTTGTCGGGGCGTTCCGGGTGGGATGTGTGGAGACGGAGGCTCTCGTCATGCCGAGTATTCAGCCATTCGCAAAAGGCTTGGGCATCTAGGTCTAACAATCCGGTAATTGGAGAATGGGTTATTTTTGAGCCAAAATCCGGGTAGAGCCAGTGGTCGGGATGGTGGTTATAGCCATTTTGCTCGCGTTCTGCCAAAAAGACGTAGTATTCCAGCGCGGTAATATACGAACTATCGTAAACCGGGGTATGCTCGCGCTTCTTCTGATTAAAAATCACCTTTTGGTTGAATTTGTAGAGCCGCAGCGAAAGAAGCAACTGCCCGGCATTATAAGCCAAAACTTCGCCACCTTTGAAAATTTCGGCTTCTTGTATCAGAAGTTTGGTGGGCGGATTAAGCTCGGCTACAAAATCGGATATTTCCCGGCTCAAATGGTGTAGCCTAAAGCCAGCGAGATCACCCTTTCGCAACTGTCGGTCTAGGTATCTTGCCACCAAATATTCAAAGAACGATTTATGCGAAAACTCAAAGTGTTCATGACCCATGCGCGTCAAGCTAATCTTATCATTAATGTGAACGACTATAGAGCTTAA
>JACAUC010000441.1 GCA_013390945.1 Candidatus Chloroheliaceae bacterium | reverse complement strand
CCGAAGCAGTCCCGGGTTGACCACTCTGCGTCGGGGTAACGGCAGTAGCGTCAGCGGGGGTGGTCTCGGTGGGGGCCGGATTTAACCCGGCAGGTATAGTCAGGGGATTAGGTATAGAAGTTGGGGTCTCTGAACAGGCGACTAAAAGTAAGGAACAAGATAGGATGAGCAAGAGTACAATCCGATGTAGTACAATCCTAGAGGGTAAGGATAATCTTTTTCTGAAAGCTTTCCTATTAAAATTTGTCACAGATGATTCCTTTGTTATAAACTATAAGATCAGTAGTTGCAGCAAGTATAACCCTGACCTATACTGCTGTGGCTAGTGTACACCAATGTAGCAGAGGGGTCAAAAGAAGGCTTCACAGAGTTAACAGAAAGGAATCTCATGCTAGTACGTCCCGAAAAAGTCCAAGACTATGCCGCTATCGCTGCGGTGCAGATGCGGGCCTTCAACCAACGACCCAGCGAAGCGATGGTGGTGGCTCTGCACCGCCAACGACCTGAATTTGATCCCGACCTCTCGCTAATAGCCGAAATAGATGGGGAGATCGTGGGCCATATTCTCTTATCCCCCTATAAAGTAATAATGTTTAGGCAGGAGGTTTGGGCGGTACTGCTCGCGCCAATCGCGGTTGATCCAGACTACCAAGGTGAGGGTATTGGCAGTCGCTTAGTAGAAGCAGGCCACCGGATAGCTCGGCTTAAAGGTTATAGCTTTAGTATGCTGTTAGGCTACCCTGACTATTACTCGCGCCTAGGCTATCTGCCTCGTGCTTTTGGCACTACTAAGGTTACGGTAGCCACTCAAGACCTTCCACCCTCAGACCTGATTGCTCGTCCACTACAGGAGGGCGATATTCCCGCGCTTTACCAATTGTGGGAAGAGAGTGAAGGAGCGGTAGATTTCGCGCTTAACCCAGGAACTCAGCTTTTAGATTGGATCAGTCCTAATCCGCTCATTGGGTCTACTGTTTTTACTAATGCGGAGGGTGAGGTAGTGGGCTATACGCGCAGCCATGCGATTGAACGCTATAAGCCTCGCGTCTTCCTAGCGCAAGATAACGCCGTAGCCCGAAGTATGGTAGCGCATATTTTCGAAACCGAAGAGACGGATATTACGGAGGTGATCTTGCCCTTGCATCCAAAATCCGCCGCCGCCGCACCTGATTTTGGGATAACAAGCTGTGAGCTATGGGAAGTGGCGATGGTCTATCCGCTCCTGCCAAGTCAGTTCGAGATTTATTATAACCAAGTGGCAGCAGGCAGTCGTCTACCGGGCCGCCCTATATGGCCGACGGCCTTTGATTTAGATTAGGGAGGCAGAGGTGAGATTATGGAACGACCCATTTGTATTATGGCCGCACTAGAGAATGAACTACGCGAGGTGCTGTCGCATTTGACCATAGAGCGCGTAGAACGCTATGGAATGAGTAAGTTTTACCGGGGCAGTCTGGATGGACGACCAGTAGTAGCGGTGGAGACAAATTGGGGCGTAGTACCAGCGACTATGGCCGCAATGTCGGCAGTCATGCACTTTCAACCTTCGGCCATTCTGGTAACAGGCATTAGTGGGGCATTGGCGGAAGGGATGAACCGGGGGGATGTAGTAATTGTGGATGCTACCTGTAACCATAATTTTGAAATGTTTTCCACTGCTGGTCGTCATCCCTTGCCGATTCCCTATTATGACCAGTTGGGACGCTGGCAGGCTCTCCGCCGGGTGGCCTCCGATCCCCGGTTGGTAGAACTGGCCTTGCAAGCCGCTCGTGCTAAGGGTTTGCCTCTGGCAAGTGAGGTAATAGACCAACAAGCCCAACCCGGTTCACGCAAAGTTTGGATTGGGGCTAGTGCCGCCGGGGAAGTGATGGCCTTTGAGCGACAGGAGCGGAAACGCTTGGCTCAGGCTTACGAGGCGATTGCGGTAGATATGGAGACGATTGGAGAAGCGCACGTGGCTCTAACTTTCGGGATTCCCTACCTTGCGATCCGTCAAATTAGCGACGATATTTTTGATGAGATGGCTTACGAGGAGACCCGCTGGCCTGCCCTCACCGATCAGACCAACCTGCATTACACCGCCGATGAATTGGCCCAAATTGCCGCTGGTAGTCCCCAAACTTGGCAAAGCCAAACCGCCGTAGTATTCGATCACCAAACCAGTTGGGCCGTAACCGCCGCTCATCTAGTGTTGGAAGTAGCCCGGCTCTGGTCACCTCGCTGAGAGAAGATCAAGCGATTTTGCAACTAGCTAAAATTGGACGAATTTGTTAAAATATTATAGATATTCTCAATAAATTTGGAACAAACGGTTAAGCTCAGCAAGAAATTAGCCTCAAAAGCTCCTAACCGACAGCCTTACATATAGAGAAGATATTACGTTATGGTGTGGTGGTTTTAACTTTTAAGGACGATTGATTTATGATGTACGATTTAAGTGGGCTACTAGATCAGATTCCAAACTTGTCCTATGATGAGCTTTTAACTCTCCAAGAGCATATTATCCAACAATTACGAGTGACACTGCCGATAAGCCGTCCACTCACGGTCAGCCTATCGCCTTTACAATTAAATGCTTATCCTTGGAATAACTGGCCGTCCGAGGCTACTTTCCGGCGTGGGGAGATTTATGACGACGACGGGCGTTAGTTCGTTTCTTAGCCCATAATGCCGCAGAGTTCACTGTAAGTGAAGATCAAGTACTCTTCAAATAATCGAATGTAGGAGGGATTTCCAATCCCGAACAGGTCTTCTCTT
>JACAUC010000440.1 GCA_013390945.1 Candidatus Chloroheliaceae bacterium | reverse complement strand
CGGTGGCAGGAACGACAAGTGCTGCCACGACTGCGGTGGCAGGAACGACAAGTGCTGCCACGACTGCGGTGGCAGGAACGACAAGTGCCGTCACTACTGCGGTGGCAGGAACGACAAGTGCTGCCACTACTGCGGTGGCAGGAGCGACAAGTGCCGTCACTACTGCGGTGGCAGGAACGACGGTTGTGGGAACCAATAAAGCCACGACTGCACCAGCAGTTACGCCCGGCGTGACTACGGTGGTGGCAACTACTCCTGCCGTCACTACGACTAGGTAGTGGTCTCGTCGTTAGAGGTGAGACTATGTTATAATCCCGGCATCCTTGTTAGGTGCAGGTTTGCCGGGATGGGATATAGCTAAACGCCGACTAATTGGTTAGAGGCCATGTGCATCAAGCTAAGCCAAGCCCAACCGGAAATAAATTTCCGGTCTCCGTCAGGCGACTATTTCAAGAGAGAATGTATGATGAGCAAAACTATTTATGCTTACTTTAACAAAGAAATCGTACCATTGGCTGATGCCAAAATCAGTATCCTAACCCATGCTTTTAACTATGGTACGGCTTGCTTTGAAGGTATTCGCGGCTATTGGAACCCAGACCATCAGCAACTCTATCTCTTTCGGATGAAGGAGCATTACGAACGCATGGCCGGAAGTACCCGCATTTTAATGATGCAGCTACCGGGCAGCGTAGATGAACTTTGTACCATTACCCGTGAATTAGTCAAGCGGAACGAGTTTCAAGAAGATGTTTATCTGCGCCCTACCTGCTACATCTCCTCTGAAGTTATTGGGGTGCGGTTGCATGGGCTGGAGAGTGCCTTCTGTCTTTACTCTTTGCCCTTTGGCAATTATATTGATATTGACCGGGGCTTAAAGGTAGGGGTCTCTAGCTGGAAACGGCTAGATGACAATATGTTGCCTGCCCGTAGCAAAATTGCCGGAGCCTATGTCAACAGTGCCTTTGCCAAATCGGAAGCGTTACTAAATGGCTACGATGAGGCGATTATGTTGACCAGCGATGGTCATGTTTCCGAGGGTAGTGCCGAAAATCTCTTTATGTTGTCGGGAGGCAAGCTGATTACACCGCCCGTTACCGAAAATTTACTGGTAGGCATTACCCGCCATACTATTATGACGATTGCTAGGGATGAGCTAGGCTTGGAAATCGTGGAACGGTTGATAGATCGCACCGAGCTATACATTTCTGACGAACTCTTCTTGTGTGGCACCGGCGCTCAGATTGCGCCAGTGGCCGAGATAGATCATCGTCCGGTGGGTAATGGTCAAATTGGGCCAATTACGGCCCGTCTCCAGCAGCTCTATTTTGATCTGGTGCGCGGTAAAATCGAAAAATATCGGGAGTGGTGTACTCCGGTTTATTAAAATTATGATGAATTGGCGGGCAAAGCCCTCACTTGGGGGCGCAATAGGAATAGCTTTAAGCATCTTAGCCTTCGCTGCTTTTGGGGCAGTCCTTTGGCAAACTTTGAGTGCGGCACTTGAAAGCTATGACGATGATCCTAGCCCTGGGGCTAACCTTGGCACCTTTGGCTTAGGGTTAGCCGCTTTCGGTTTGGCGTTGCTAGTAGTTTTGCTGGCTTATCGCACTTGGCGTTTTTTCCAAGTGCGCTACTACTTGGATCGTAACGCAATTAAAATCGAGCTTGGGGGTAAACGACAGGTAATTCCTCTTGCTAATGTGCGACAGGTGATAACTGCCGAGTCGTTGCTAGAGGCTTTGCGACAAGGAGCCTATGGCGAAGAAATTCCCACTAAGGCTGGAGAGCGTAGTGACGGCACGAAAGTTAATGCCTATTCGCAACCTCGTACTCAGACTATCGCCCAACGAGTTGAAACCACCAACGCAGCGGATAGTGACGAGGAAGATTCGTTTTGGTCAGAGGTAGCCGAGAGTGAAGTAGTGGAGGCCGAGGTTATTGAAGGAACCCCAGCGGCAGATAGTGATAACCATTCCGTCGTTTCAAAGCTGCCTACCGAAGGGGGGCAAAAACCTGCTGAGAAAAAAAGGCCGGAGGTTCATCGGAAGGTGGCTTTCAAGGTTAAGACTCGTCCCCTAACTAGTTGGCCGGGGTTTTACACCAATCAAGGTTGGTTGGCTTCACTAGGTGAAATCCAATTTTATAGCACCGAGCCTTTTGCCAAAACTGTATTAGTGCGTACCGCTAATAAAACTTATGCCCTCTCGCCTGCGGAGCCGAAGCAATTTATAACGGAATATCGTTTACGCCGCAATTTGGGGGCGATTGAAGCGGTGGAAGAAGGGATCATTCGCGGAAAATTTCTTTCGCACCCGCTTTGGCACGATTGGCTAGGTCGAGGTTTGATCTTGACGGGGGTATTGGCTAACTTGGCCTTGTTTGCTTTCTTGCTTAGCCGCTTTGCCGACCTCCCCCCGATTTTGCGCCTACACTACAATAAATTTGGGGTGGTAGACCGTTTGGAATCGGCCAGTGCTATTTTTTGGCTACCCGCTATCGGACTATTTACAGCGATAATCAACAGTATAATTGGGGCTATCCTACACCCTCTTGAGCGTGTTCCAGCTTTATTGCTTTACGGATCAATAATTGCTGTGCAACTATTGATCTGGATTGCTGCAATCGGGATTATTGTTACATCAGGAGCCTAATCCCGATTCTCACCACTAGTAAATCGGGATTAGAAATCCCTCCTACATTGGTGGTAGTAAATCGGGATTAGAAATCCCTCCTACATTGGTGGTAGTAAATCGGGATTAG
>JACAUC010000439.1 GCA_013390945.1 Candidatus Chloroheliaceae bacterium | reverse complement strand
GCCTGTTTGAAAGTTGTGTCATAAAACCTCTACCGCTTACTTTTCGCTTACTTTTTTTAATTGTCGGTAGGTTTTTATCTCTCCAGCACTTTAGTGCTTTATTACTTAGTGCTTTAGTACCATAGCGAAATTACTAAGTACTACAAGGTGATTGCAAAGTAGCCTATTTCCCTGTTTTTCCCTCAAGCAAGGTGGCATATTTGAGGCTAACGGATTTCACCTTCTTCGCTAAAAACGTACTTTGCAATTGCCCCGGTAATTACTACTATAACTATTGACTAACTCCTGAATATCTGCTATTCTTCCTGTTGGACTGTTTAGGGAGGAAGAATGGTGCGGATAATCTATTTCTGGATGTGCTGGAAAGATTTGAAACCTATTTTCAGTTAAGATCGCCTCGTTGGAAGGGCGGTCTTTTGCTTTTATAAGGATGTTACCTCTATCGCATCTAACATTTTGGGCTGACTTTTTGATGTTGCAGATCGGCTTGCTCCTTCCCGTACATTTTCGCACATTTTTGCGAAAATGGCAAGCGTTTTTGCGTTTTTTCTTTCAATTTCATAATTAAGTATAATAGCGTAACCGCTATTATATAGCCAAATACTGACGTAGAAAAGGATGTGGCTACTCCGCTACTCCGAAAATTTGGTAAATTCGCTTAATTATTTTGTGCTTGTGGCTTGCGAAGGATGTAGCTACTCCGCAAGCTGCCTATTTTGCTGCCGCCGCCCGGTTGCTTCACGCCAACATTGCGGTTACTGTAGCTACTCCGCAAGCTGCTGCTCAATCAGCCGATCACTATAAACGTTTATAGTGACATTGCCTAGCCCTCTCTTTCAGCCCAAAACCCAGATTAACCGGGCTAGTGGGGTTCTATGGCGATTAAGGGTTAGTGGTTATTGCGCCCGTCGGACAAAAGGCGTTGCCAGATCGTTGCTTCATCCGGTGTTACGTCAATCGGCTCTTGACTCCATTCTATCTCATCCTTTTACGACTCTGGCTCAAGGGGCAAGAAGGTCTGCGTGTGTATCCCACTGCCACCTGCGGAATGTTGCCAATCATCTAAGAAGGCTAAGACTGCTTGGTAATCGGCTTGCCGAACACGGCGATAATCTGCAACTTGAAAACGTCGGTATAATTCAGCAAAAATGCCTTGATAATGGTTTTTACCAGCCCCTTTAGAGGCCAAGTACTCAGCCAGAGCCTTGACGGTGCTACTGATAACTTGGGCTTGGGCTTCGCTGATGATTGCGCCGGGTTGAACAATACGTTTCACTTCGCCAAGCTCACGGCGAATTTGGCTTACTACTTGGGCGGCATTATCCAATCGGCTGTGGGCAGAATTTACCCTGCGCTCCAGTTCTATCTGCTGTTCGGCCATTTGCATAATCGCCCTGCCAAGTTCCCTCAATTGGATTAATTCAAGAGGCGGTTCGGATGGTGGCGTGGTACTATCAAACAGACCACTATCAGCGGCGTTCAGTGCCTCAGCTTGAAAAGCTTGCCAGAGTACCCTGAAACATTCCGTTTGGTAACGAATAATTTTATCTTGCATTTCAGATTTGACTCTGCCGGAATCAAGTCCAAATAGCCAGCCAGGTAACAAATCGAGTCGCAAGGCTAAAACTTCACGGCTGCCTTTACCCCTGCCGATTTCCGTTCGCATCATGTGAACGGAAACCACCGCTTTAGAAAGAATTGGGTCACGTTTTAAACGGGCGAATTGTCCCGACCATGTTAACCCTAGATATTCACATACGGGGCGGACTGGAACATAGACCTCGGTTTTACCTTCTATTTCTACTAGGGCTGCTGTGATCTCATCGCCATAGAAATCCACCGTCTTTTCTTCGATGGGTATCAACGCTGCTGACGTTTCTTCCTTTTCACTTTTCTCGTTGCTCACTACTCTTGCTACCCTTTCTGTTCTCTGGCGTAGTTTGCATAATGCAAACACCTTGGCTTTTTAAAGATCAGTATACAATTATACAAGTTAGACGTTATGTAAGCAAAGACGTGTACAGTAAAAGCTGTATAACCTCTTGAAGCCTTACAGTTTAGGACGTAAAGCTATAAGCCAGTGTACTGCTTAACCGCTTTAACCGTATAGCAGTAAAACTACTTCTCCGAAAGAAGGTTGACTATAGCGTCAATATCTTGAGAAGTTAACATATCTAATGCCATACGAACCAACTCGCTTTTGTCGGTCTTAATACCCTTCCTTCTCAACTTTAGCTTCAATTCCTCCAGATTAGTCGGTTGGTCAACCCTAATATAAAAGGTAGCTCTCTCAAGTGCTGCTTCTGTCTGTATATCAGTAGAATTACTTACTGGTATACTGCTATTCTGGTCTTGTACTTCATTTGCATCCGTAAAATAGGCATCCACGCCTCGTGCAGTTCGGCTAATAGATTTCCGTTTGGTGGTTGTCATTGCATTACCTTTCTGGCAAGTTTCCGATATGCTTCAGCATACTTGGATTGTGAGTCGAAGCGAAGAATAGAACGAGCGTAAGGCGGTTGGTTATACTCCTCTTCTGTCACCACCACTGAATCAGGAAACTTAACCGTCTTTTCAATACACACCTCAAAAACTTGGCTACCAAACGAAGCTTTTAGTTCCGTCATTACCTCTTGGCTATGTTTGGTGTTAGGCTGGTATAAAGTAGGCAAAAATCCGCCAATCGTAAGATTTGGATTTGCTTTGTTCTTCACCCTGTTAATAATGCTCAATAATTCTTACAGTCCACAAAGATTGTGGAACTAGGGAGATCGCTTAGGAACTTGCAA
>JACAUC010000438.1 GCA_013390945.1 Candidatus Chloroheliaceae bacterium | reverse complement strand
TCCGGTTGGACTACCCGAATGGTAAAGCGAAGGTTCCCGATTTTGAACCTTGCCTTAAACCAAAGACCAAAGACTAAGAACCAAAAACTAGAATAAGGAGGTTACTACTATTATGACGATTTTTGAGGCAAGGACGCGGCTCTTTTTTCTGAGAAGCAAAGCTGGTGGCCTAACCGAAGCCGAAAAAGAGGAGGGTATTCGGCTCTGGCTCTATATCGGGGTGTTGGAAGCAATAGGCGTGGAGACGGAAGAGGATTTGAAGAACGTCTTTAGTCAGGAGCAACTGGATGGCAAGCAATCCTTTTTCAAGTGATGCCTATTTGATGCCTCCGGTTAACCTGACCGATTATCAGATGAGTAATCAGGCTGGGGCGCGGTGGTCACGTTATCAGCAATATCTAAGCTTCTATAGGGGCTGGCAATGGTCTGAGCTACGCCGTCCGGGTGAGCGTCGCCTCACGGTCAACTATGCTCGCGCTATCGTTCAAAAACACGCTTCTTATTTTATTGGAAAACCTGTTCAATTTGAATTAATCTCAAACAACCACGCTGATTTGAGCCTAAAAGCTACAGAACAAGCACTCCGCGAGATGTGGGATGATAACGGGCTGGCGGTGGTAGATTACGATGCTGCGGTGGACGCTGCGGTCTTGGGTGATGGTGGGTTCAAGGTCACGCTCCAACCGAATGACGAAGCTGATCCCCTTGAGCCTGTTCGTCACGCTGGCCGTCCTCGGCAAACTGGCACTGGTGCTGGTGGCCGAGTGGTGGTGAGGGCGGTTGATATAACCAGACTGAACGCTGGTTTCAAATACGCTGATCTGAAGCAACTCACTTGGGTGACAGAACAATATCAACTGACGGCTGGGGAAGCTCGCGAACAGTATGGCTCTGATCTCTTTGAGGCGGCTGGGCTGACCATGAACGCGCTGGCCGATAGTGAGAATGTCGAGATGTTAGAACGCTGGACAGAATCCCAGTACTCCGTCGAGGTGAACCGCACGGCCATTATCGCTGGTCCTAACCCTTACGGTTTTATCCCTTACGTCCTATTTCCCAATCGGGCCGTGCCGCGCTGCGCGTGGGGTGAAAGTGATTTAGAAGATATTCTGCCATTGGCAAGTGAGTTTAATGTGCGGGTCTCCGTTCTTTCCCAACTGCTCCAGATGTCGGGCAATCCGGTGCTGGTTCTAGAAAATGTGGAAGATAGTGAAGGGCTGCGGGTGGGGCCGGGGGCTATCTGGCACTTACCGGAAGGGGCTAAGGCGCAATTGCTAGAAATGCTCTCTTCCGGTGGCGTAGATCTGCACATTAAATATATTGAGACGCTTTACCAGATGCTCCATGATCTCTCTGAAGCTCCGGCCTCTGGCTTCGGGCGCGGTGGTCAGTCGTCTGGTAGGTCTGGAGGTGGCGGCGGAGGGGGTGGCTCATCTGGCGTGGCGTTGGAAATAATGCTCCATCCTGTAATCCAGCGGGTCTCGCGCAAGCGGCGGATATGGGACGAGGTGCTTGACCGACGTAACCGAATGATGCTGCGCCTCTCTGGGCTTCCGGTCTATCGCTCGCGCATCATCTGGCCGGACGTGCTGCCAAGAGATCGGGCGGCATTGGTAACACAAGAGGTTGGCTTGGTAGCTTCCTCTATTCATTCTCTGGCTACTGCTCGGAGGGTGTTGGGTGACGAACAACCTGAGCTAGAGAATGATCTAATCGTAGCCGAGCGGGAAAAGCTGGGGCTAAATGCGGTAGGCGGCGGTAGTGGTGGGGCTGCTGGTCGGATTGCGCCTATTGGTGCATCGGCCAAAGATCAGCAACCTGTGAAGCTTAGCGGGGCATTGGTGCAAGGGCTGAGTAATAGTGGTGGCTAAAGGGTGACGGGGGACAGGTATCGGGTATCGGGGGACGGGTATCGGGTATCGGAGATCAGGTATCGGGTAATTCCTGACACCTGACACCTGACACCTGAAATGGTCTCAAGTAGCGGAGGTTAACATAGTATGCAAATAATAGAGATAACATGGGGTGGTACTTTTTCAACGGGGGGTTATGAGAATGAGAAGCTCTCGGCAACGGCTCTGGTAGATCAGGGCCAAAGCCCGGATGATGCAATGAAGGTGCTTAGGGAGTTTGTCTTGTCTCAAGCTAGTCGCAATGTGCAAGATAGCTATGAGCAACGTCGTCGGCTCTTGGTTGAACTGGACAAGCTAGAAAAGAATGTGGAACGGGCGCGGCAAGAGTGGGCCTCGGTCTCCGATTTTCTGAAGGCGCAAGGGCAGAAGGCTGATACCTCTGAATTTCCAGTGCTAAAATTCTTGGCTGGCGGTAGTGCGGCTGCGGCTGGGCCAAAACTTGAGACTGAGCAATCTAGCGTGGTCTATCGGGATCTCGATAGCTCCTCACCTGATGAGGATGCTGAAGAAGAGTAGTAATAGGCTCCTCCTGTACCAAATGGGTGCGGGAGGAGCCTACAAAATGGCAACGAGATTACCCGCTAAAGAGGCTAAGAAAGTGGGCAAAAACGGGCTTTTTTAACGGTTAGAACATAAGAGCATTAAATTTTGGTGATTTTTGCGTTAATTTTGTGTGTGGTTCGATAATGGCGTTTTCTAGGGCTTGACAATGGGCTAAATATGGGGTAGAGTCACAAAGGTAGTTAATCCCCATCGGGGTTTGAAACAAAAATCACCAACCTATAATGGTAACGTTTCCGTTAAGTCACAAAGGTAGTTAATCCCCATCGGGGTTTGACATGGTTACAGCAAAAGACCCCCCTTAATTTCACAACCCTCTCATG
>JACAUC010000437.1 GCA_013390945.1 Candidatus Chloroheliaceae bacterium | reverse complement strand
CCGCGCCATTTTGGGCGTATGCAATAAACCCGCGCCATTTTGGGCGTATGCAATAAACCCGCGCCATTTTGGGCGTATGCAATACACCCCTACCCGCTTTTTTGAGATGATACACGTAGCCTTTGTAACCTTGAAATAGAGTGAATATTTAGCAAAAGGAGACAAAATATGTTAAATGGTTTAGAGAAAGAGTACGATGGTGTAGAGGTTTGCCCGGCTTGTGGTCGGCAATACCCCACAGGATTAACCGGGTGTAGCTGTGGTGCCGCCTATTTTGATAGTGCAGGCGGTTTTCCGCCCGGCGGAGGTGGTGGTCAGCCTGACGCTTTTGGCTATAATATGTATCGCCATCAGGATGCTGGTTGGTCTGGCGCACCGCAAGCGGCGGCGGCAGATATGAAAGAGACTCGCATTGGCAATACGCTGGTGCGGATTGCCGGTAACATTGTGCCACAAGTAGAGGTAGCGTTGGGTCAAGGAGAAAGCGTCTACTTCGAGCATCACATTCTGCTTTGGAAGCATCCTCAACTCAATATTGGAATTAAGCCGCTCAAAGGGGCTTTGAAGCGAATGATGGCTGGTATGCAAATTTTTGTGACCGAGGCCACTGGCCCCGGTTCGATTGCCTTCAGTCGTGACGATGCAGGCGAGATTATACCAATCCATATCCGACCGGGGGATGAATTGCACGTTCGGGAACACCAATTTGTAGCTGCCACTGGTTCAATTGACTACAACTTCTTCCGGGTTAAGGGTGTTGCCAATATTTTGTTTGGTGGTACTGGTTTCTGGATAGATCGCTTCTTTGCCCCACAGCAACCCGGTCTTCTTCTCCTGCATGGCTATGGCAACGTTTACGAAGTAAACCTACGACCGGGTGAAGCAATTGATGTAGAGCCGGGTGGTTTTCTCTATAAAGATGCCAGTGTACAAATGACCACTAACTCTCAGCGGTTGAGTACTGGATTTTTGGGTGGCCTCAACCTCTTTATGAACCGTTTTATTGGGCCAGGGCGGGTAGGTATTCAGACTATGTATGTACACTTGCCTACGGCAGATTAGTCAACTCGCTAGACGGAACCATCTCCTACCCATCTCCTTGACGAGTGGGCCAATAACCTTATTCGCCCACTGCTACCGATTCGACGGTTAGAATAGTTGGAGCGCGTTTGCGAAGACTTAGAGTTTGCCACAATTCGCGCGGCTTTAGTTCGGCCATAATCATGCCCATAAAGATGAGGGCGCAACCTAACAAAGCTTGCATAGTAAGAAGCTCACCTGATAAGTAACCAAAGAATCCGGCAAAGACTGGCTCAAGGGCGTAGATTAGGGTAGCACGGGTGCTGCTGATAAATTGCTGTACCCGATTCATCACTACCAAAGGAAAGGAGGTAGCAATTAGGCCCATAAAGAAGGCCGAACCCCACACGGGCAGAGGCGGCAGTGCGAACGGTTCTCCTGCCAACGGCATTGCCATAAGACTAAGCAGAGCAGTCACGGTTATCTGGACAATTGCTAAATTGATGGCATCCACTTTGGGCGCAAATTTGCTGATGCTCACAATATGCAACGAACAGGTAATTGCACATGCAAAAACCAAAAATTCACCCAAGCCAAAATCTAGGTTGAACTGGTCGTTGATGGATAAGAGGGAGAGACCCGTCAGAGAGAGACCCACTCCAAGTATAGCTCCTAAAGTAGGCCATTGCCGTAGCAGAAGAATCGAAAGAAGTGGTACAAGAGGGACATATAAGGCCGTGATAAAACCAGCTTTGCTGGTGGTAGTGTATTGTAGTCCACAGGTTTGTAGGGCGTAGGTGGCAAAGAGAAAGAGGCCAATTATGCCCCCCGTAATGAGTTCGCGTCGGGTAATTCGAGCCAGACGCTTGTGAAAGATTAGCATCAAGGCCAAGGCCGCGAAGCTAAAACGAATAGTTAGGAAGGTGAACGGCCCGGTTAATTTGATTGTATTTTGCACTACTAGGAAAGTACCGCCCCAGATAAGGGTTATAAAAATCAGCAGAGCATCTATCTGCAATTTGCTCCCACGCGGTGAATGTGCTACCACGTTCTTCTCTTCTTTTAATTCAAGCTCAATTGACATCTTTATTCCTCTCTACTTTTGTCTCCTCCAATAAATTTCCGGTAGGCGGTTCTTTGATGGACTGCAAGACGATGGAGGTAATAGTGCGTGACACCGCCGGAAATCCCCTAATCCGCGAAAGCAGTACGCGCAAGCTTTGGGTGCTGGAGGTACGCACCTTTAGAATATAGCTATCTTCCCCATCTACGTCGTGACATTCCATAATCAGTGGCTCCTTTCGTGCAAATTCCTCAAAAGCCCCGTCGCCCTCCAATCCGGTACTGGTCATTACCCGCACAAAAGCTACCAGTCCTCGCTCTAGCTTCGCTGGATTCAGCACGACGGTGTAACCTTCGATAACGCCTTCTTGCTCCATACGTTTGATGCGGGCATAGACCGAAGGCCCGGTCATGCCAATCTCTTTACCAATGGCAGCATGGGAGAGGCGACCATCCTTTTGTAACTGGAGCAGAATCTCTAGGTCTAATTCATCCAACATTGACTAATCGTTAACCATTTCTTCCAAATCACTATGGTTTTGAAGGCAGAATTGCTTCTAACGTCTACTAATATATAGTAAAATGCCATTTTAGCCTATATACGCTTTGCACAAATTGAACAGCCTGTTTTTAGTACAAATAGCACATACACCTTGAAGTCAAATCAACTTCCGAAGACCCTCTTTAACATTTTTGTGCAAATAGCCCAAATTGAATTAGCGCACTTTCGCGTAAGACCCCTAACCACGTGTAGGATGGATTTCTAATCCTGATTTTTGTGTAGGATGGATTTCTAATCCTGA